>CAIMWE010000169.1 GCA_903845115.1 uncultured Acidobacteriota bacterium
ACAGTGACGTGCGCGCATGGCGCCTGCGAGGCGCTTTCAAGGCGCGCCGACGCAGGCTGGAGTTGGCTCTCCGCCGAGGAGGCGCAACGCAGAAATCGCCCGCAGCCGCCTTGCGCCCTCTGGGTTCGGGCGGCGCGCGGCGATCTGCTTTGTTGTCGCTCCTCCGAGGTCGGACCGCCACGTTCGTCGCGACGCCGCGCACCTGGCCGCGCGGCGCTCCGAACGCACGTCATCGTATTTAGGGAGCGGGGTACTAAGTACTGAGGCCGCTTCCGCCGGGCTGACCGGAGCGGCCTATCTCGCGGACCTGGCCGCGTTCAGGGCGGCCCGGCTCTTCTCCGACAGCCGGGAAGGGTCTCCCCCGCTCCTCGCTGCGTCCGCGTACCTGTCGAGGGCCTCCACGGGTCTTCCCTCCCGGAGGAGGAAGTCGCCTTCCACCTCCTTCACCGCCGGGTCCGCCGGCGACAGCCTCCTTGCCTGGGCCAGGGCCTCCCCCGCCGCGGCCCGGTGCCCGAACGCGTCCTCGTACAGGGACCGCTGGAGGCGCATCCCGGCCATGAGTGGCCGGACCTTTTCCTCGTAGACGCCGTCCTCGGGAAGCCCGTCCCGGCCCGACGCGGTGAACGTGACGGCGGCGTCGGGAATCCAGACCGCCGCCGCGCCTCCGCTCGGAAGGACCCGGTACCCGATCCCCGACGGGACGAGGGCGGCCCTGGGCGGAAGGTGCCGCCCCATCACCGACCCGACCCAGACGACGTCCAGGCCCCGTCCCCAGGCGCTCTCGGTCAGCTTCTTCGTGAAGGCCTCGTAGAGCCCGCTGAGCTCGTCCGGCTGGTACGGGCGGCCCTCCTCGAAGTCGGCGAGCTTCGTCCGGTAACGCCGGAGCTCGTCCTCCGCGCCCGCGAGCCTCGCCGCCTGCCGGCGCGCCAGGGCGTCCAGGTACCAGCCACGCCGGAGGAGGAGGATGTCCAGCACGAGGACGTCGTCCCGGCGCCCGTCGACTTCCTGGGCCGCCAGGACCGGCGAGTAGAGGTTCCACTCCGTCGTGATGACGAGCGCGCCCGGGGGCGACGACGCCAGCAGGTTCGCCGCGGCCTCCGGCGCTCTCCCGTCGAACCGGCGTCCGGATCTGCCGTGGACGTTCCGGGCGCAGACCGCGAGCGCCGCGACGGCGGCCGCCGCGAGGATCCCCCGTTGCCAGCGGAGGCGTTCCGGACCGGGCCGCTCGGCGAGGAACGCGGCCCCGGCGGCGAACGCCAGGGCCGTGACGAGGAAGACCGGGATGTAGTAGGCCGCCTGGTCCTCGGCGATGTCGTACCGGACCGCGAAGGCGACGTCCCCGAGGGCCGCCGCCAGGATTCCCCACCCGGCCGGCCGCTTCCTCAGCAGAAGGGCCGCGAGGCCGGCGGCCGCGACGATCAGGCCGAAGGCCGAGAACTCGGCTCCGTAGGCCTGGAGGAACCGCTCCGCGTGCGCGAGGGTCTTCTCGACGGAGCTCTCGAGGTTCACCTGGTAGTCGCGAGCGGAGACGTGGACCCAGAAGCGGCGGAGGCTGGAGGGGTTCCCCCAGTTGAGCGGCGGAGCGACCGCCGCCCGGAGGGGCAGCAGCGAGTAGGAGAGGAGTCCCGGTACGCCCCCCACCGCCAGCAGGAGGACTCTCCTCCCGGCTTCCCTCGGCTCCTCGTCCTCCCTCCACAGCAGTAGCAGCAGCCCCGGGACCACGACGGCCATCGTGGCGTGGTGGACCGCGAGGCCGGCTCCGACGAAGAGTCCCGCACCCGCGGTGAGCCTCCGGCGCCGGGGCGCGTCGGACTGGCCTCCCGCCGCGATCGAACAGGCGAAGGCCCCGGCGAGGCAGACGACGTGGAGAGCGTAGACCTCGATGGAGAGCGAGAAGTCGAACAGGGTCGGCCCGAAACCGGCGAGCAGCCCCGCCAGGGCGGCCAGGAGGAGCCGCCTCCCTTCCGGCGCGGAGGGATTCGTCCGGTCCAGGAGAGCCTGGGCCGCCCACACCATCAGGGCGGCCGCCGCCCCGTCGCAGACCGAGGAGAAGAGGTTCAGGGCCGAGGCGGGCCCCAGGCCGAAGGGCTTCGCGAGGGCGAGCCAGAGTCCACCCGAGAAGAGGTAGAGGGGAAAGCCCGGCGGGTGGGCCACGCCGCCGCGGGAAACAGCGGTCAGCAGCTCTCCGGCGTCGGCGAACACCACCGAGGGCGCCCGGCAGAAAGCGGCCACGGCCGCGACGAGCGCGCCGGTACCGAGGGCCGTCCCCACCCGGCCGCGGCGCGTGGGGCTCCCGGTCACGCGGACTTGGTGCCGTTCGGCAGCTTCCGGACGAGGGCGCGGTGGACGATCGACGGCACGAGGCCCGACACGTCCCCTCCGAGCTGGTGAACCTCCTTTACGAGCCGGCTGGAGAGGTACGAGAGGTCTTCCTTCGGGGTCAGGAAGATCGTCTCGACCTCGGGGTCGAGCTTGCGGTTCATCAGGGCCATCTGGAACTCGTACTCGAAGTCCGACACGACCCGGAGGCCCCGGACCACGACGTTCGCCCGCTCGGCGCGGAGGAAGTTGACGAGAAGGCCCGAGAAGGCCTTGACCTTGACCTTCGTCTGGCGCCGGAAGATCGCCTCGATCATGGCGATCCGCTCGTCGACGGTGAACAGCGGGGCCTTTTCCGTGTTGATCAGGACCGCCACGAGCACGCGGTCGAAGATCCGCGTCCCGCGCCGGATGAGATCGACGTGACCGTTCGTGAGCGGGTCGAAAGAGCCTGGGTAGACGGCGACTTTCATCTGTTCTCCGGAGATTCTAGGCTGGAGAGGGCTTCCCCGAGGGCTCGGGCAGAAAGCAGGAAGAGGAGCAGGGCGACGGCGGGGGCGGCCGCGCACCACCACCCCTCGGAGAACGATCCGCGCGCGTCTGCGATGGCCCGCCCCCACGAGGCGGTCGGCGGGGGGACGCCCACTCCCAGGAAGGAGAGGGACGCCTCGGTCATCACCGCGTCGGCGAGGACGTAGGGGGCTCCGGCGACGGCGGAACCGGAGGCGTGCGGCAGGACGTGGCGGGCCAGGATCCTCCACCTCGAGGCGCCCGCTGCCCGGACCGACTCCACGAAGTCTTCCGTCCCCACCCGGCGGGCCTCCGCCCTGACGAGCCGGGCGGAGGCCGTCCACCCCGTGAGCCCGATCAGGAGGGGCGCGGTCAGGCCGCTGGCCGGGAAGAACGCGGCCCCCGCGGCGACCAGGACGAGCGGCGGCACGGCCTGGACGACGTCGATCGAGAAGAGGGCCGCCCGGTCCGTGAGTCCCCCCGTGAACCCCGCCAGGGCGCCCACGCCGATTCCGGCCGTGACGGCGATGAGCGCCGCCAGGAGACCGGCCCCCACCGAGACCCGGCTGCCGTGGATGACGCGGGCCAGGACGTCCCGCCCGAGCTCGTCCGTTCCCAGCCAGTGGGCCCTGCCCGGCGGGGAGAGCCGCCCTTCCAGGACGACGGCGTCGGGGTCGTAGGGGACGGGTGCCGTCAGGGCCGCGCGACCCGGCGCGCCCGGCACCCAGGGACGCGACGTCGCGACGAAGGGAGCGGCGAGGGCGAGGAGGGGGAACACCCCGGCGGCCAGGAGCGCCCGGCGGAGCCCGGAGGGGAGGTGCCTCACCGGGCCGCCTCCGGCCCGGTGACGGTCCGGGCTCCTCCGGCCAGGCGCGGGTCGAGAGCCGCCGCGGCCAGGTCCGACACGATGCTTCCCGCCACGACGACGCCGGCCGCGAGCAGCGTGAGCCCGAGAACGGTCGGCGTGTCCCGGGAGAAGACGGCCTCGGCCAGGAGGGCTCCGGTCCCTCGCACGGAGAAGAGCCGCTCGACCAGGACCGACCCGGCCACCGTCACCGGCAGGAGGGTGGCG
Source organism: uncultured Acidobacteriota bacterium (assembly GCA_903845115.1). Classification (GTDB taxonomy): domain Bacteria; phylum Acidobacteriota; class Thermoanaerobaculia; order UBA5066; family UBA5066; genus CAIMWE01. The sequence continues at coordinate 3,902 of CAIMWE010000169.1, forward strand.
ACCAGGGCCGCGAGCTGGGCCCCGGACCGGTGCATCGCCCGGGCCACCTCGGCGGCGGCATCGTCGCCTCTCGCCCTCCCGGCCGCCGCGGCGCTCGAGCCGAACGCCTCGACGAGAATCGACCGCACGACCCGCGCGGCCGGGGCCGCCGCGCCGAGAGCGAGCGCCAGTACCGGAAGGACGAATCCCGCCGGACCTTCGTCGACCCCTCCGAGAACCGGAAAGAGGCGGAACCGGACGGCGAAGAGGAGGAGGAGCGCCAGCCCGATCACGAAGGGGGGCGAAGCGAAGAGGAGGTCGAGGGCGAGCCCGGAGGCGCGGTCGAAGAGCCCGCCCCGCCGCCGGGCGGCCACGATGCCGACCGGCAGGGCGATCAGGAGCCCGAGCGCGAGGCCGGAGACGTTGAGCGCCACGGTCGCCGGGAGGGTCTCGCCGATCCGCTCCCGGACGGGTCGTCCGTCCTGCAGGGAGCGACCGAAGTCGAGGAGAGCGGCCCGGCGGAGCCACGCCGCGAAGCGGGCGGGAAGGGGGCGGTCGAGGCCGTACTCGGCGCGGAAGGCGGCCACGGCGCCGGGCGAGGCCGCCCCCCGGCCCGCCTGCCGGCCGAGCGAGAGCGAGGCCGGATCCCCCGGAGCCGCGTTCATCAGGAGGAAGACGACCGCGGCGACACCCACCAGGGTGGCCAGCCCCCGGACCGTCCGGCGCAAGGCGAGCCCGATCATCTCCCCGGGCCTCATACGGGGCTCTTCGAGCGAACCGTCCGCCACGATGCCGCACCCGGCCAGAAGAGGGAGAGCCCGATCGGAGAGGTGGCGGCTCCCTGGATCCGGCGGTTCAGGCCCCACTTCACCGGGACGCAGTGCAGGAACGTGACGGGCTCGTCGTCCCGGATCAGCCGCTGGATCTCCGCGTAGAGGGGCCTCGCCTCCTGGCGGTCGAACGTGCCCCTCAGCTGCTCGATCAGGGCGTCCACGCGGGCGTTCCTGTAGAAGACCGAGTTCCAGCCGTTCGGCGGGGACTGGGACGAGTGCCAGTTCGGAAACAGGTCCGGGTTCGGGTCGAGGCTCATGGCCAGGAAGCACGCCTCGAAGCTCCCGTCGTCCACCGCAGACGAGAAGGCCGCCCACTCCATGGGCCGGAGCGTCATCTCGATGCCGGCGACCCGGAACGCCTGCTGGACGGTCTCGGCGATCTGCCGCAGGACGTCGCTGCCTCCTCCCAGGGAGAGAGCGAAGGCGAAGCGGGCGGCCCCCTTCTGCCGGACCCCGCCGGTTCCCCGTCGGAAGCCGGCCTCGTCGAGGGCGGCCGCGGCGGCCGCGGGGTCGAACGCGATCGGCTCGAGGGCCGGGTCGTAGGGCCAGAGGCCCGGCGGGAGCGGCCCGTTCGCCGGCCGGGCCAGGCCCCCGTAGAGAGCTCGCGAGATCCCCTCGCGGTCGATCAGCTGGGTGAGGGCCCGCCGGACCGCGGCGCTCTCGAACAGCGGAAGCCGGTTGTTCCACCCGATGTAGGTGTAGCTGAGGTCGTTCCAGAGGACGGCCCTCACGTCGCCCTTCTCCCGGTCGACCTCGGCGTACTGGGGCTGGGTGAGCCGCGCCTCGTCGACCGCCCCGGTGCGGAGCGCCTCGAACGCCACGGCGGACTCCGGCACGACCCGGAAGACGAACCGGTCGGCAGCCCCGCGGGGCCCGGACGCGCGCGGGTTCCGCTCCAGCTCGAGCGAGGAGCCCGCCGTCCACCGCGCGAGCCGATACGGTCCGTTCGAGAGGGGCGCCCGGTTCAGCGGGTTCGATCCGATGGCGGTCCCGCGGTAACGGGCCGCGGGGAGGAGCGGAAGGCTGAAGGCGTCGAGCCGCGTCGAGCTCGCGGTGCGAAACGTGACGCGGGCGGTCCGGTCGTCCAGCTTCTCGGCCTTCTCGAATCCTTCGAAGAGCCCCCTTCGGTTCACGGCCGGCGTCTTCGGGTCCACGAGCGTCTCGAGCGTGAAGACGACGTCGTCGGCGGTGACCCTGGCCCCGTCTTCCCACATCGCGTCCGGCGCGAGCGTCACGGTGAACGACCGGTGGCTGGCGTCGGGCAGGACCGATTCCGCCAGGCCCGGGACGAGCGTCAGCGACGAGTCGTAGTCGAGGAGATTCCGGGAGACGAGAGCCAGGACCGTCAGATCCGGGTCGCCGGTCGCCAGGAGCGCGTTCAAGGTCTTCGGCTCCCCTTCCAGCCGGCGGACGATCGTGCCACTCCCCTTCTCCGCGTGGCGCCCGCACCCGAGCAGGGCGCTCGCGACGAGGGCCGCAACGAGCCGTCCCGCCAGGCGGGGGCTCATCTCTTCGGAAACTCCCTCGGGTACTCGACGGCGATCGCCGCGACGTTGCCGGACCCGTCGACGACGCGAATGCCGAGGACGGCCGGGCCCGGCGGGACGGCGACCCGCATCGTGAACGGCTCGACCGGAGAGTCGAACGCCCCGTCGTCGGCCGCGAGCAGCCGCCAGCGGTCGGCGTTCACGGACCCCTCGGCCTTCACGACCGGGGAGAGGCTGTCCGTCGCGACGAGACGGACGACGAGCTCCCCCCCCTCGATCGCCCTCGACTCGACACGGATCGCGGGCGGCGTGTTGTCGACGACGAAGAGGTCGCTCTCTTCCGATGCCGTCAGCGCCTCTCCCTCGACATTGCCCAGGCGGTCCGACGCCGTGACCCGGAACCGGTACCGGCCGTCCGGGACGGCGGTCGAGTCGAACGACAGGAACGACTCCTCGATCTCCTTCCGGATGACGAACGACGGGCTCCCGGAGGCCAGGAGGAGATCCACCTGGTACCGGAGCGGGTCGCCGTTCGGGTCCGTCCCCTTCCACGTGAAGGTCCGGAACCCCTTCCGGTAGAGCTTCCGGCCCCCGGCGTCCGCCGTCTCCTTCGGCGGCTCGACCCCCGCGAAGATGCCGTTCTCGTCGGGGTTGGTCACCGACAGGACGGAGGGCCCCGAGGAGGCGCCGGCACGCGGGAAGACCGCCCCGGGCTCCAGGACCGTCAGGCTCTCCAGAATGGGCCTGGCGTTGCGGTCGGAGTAGAAGATCTCGACCCTCTCGAGCGACGGGCCAGGCTTCCCTTCCGGCGCCTTCAGCTCCACCTTCCACTGGAAGAAACGGGCCGGCGGCAGCGGTCCGGCCCCGGTCCTTTCCGCGCGCCCGTCGGCGCCCACCGGCACCCAGGGGCTCCACGTGCCGTCCGCCTTCTGGCTGTTGCCCGAGCGGACCCAGAAGGCGACGGAGCCCCCGGGAACCGCCTCCCCCTCGAAACCCAGCCGCCCGAAGAGGGCGAGGCGGCCGGCGTCCTTCACCGCGGCGATGAAGGTCCCCGCCCGGAACGGGCCGCCTTTCCTCTCTCCCAGGAAGCCCGGCGGGCTGGAGGCCACCACCTCCATCCCCGCGGGAGAGCGGTGGGTGGAGACCACGACCCTCTCCTCGGTCTGCGCCTCCAGCCGGAGGTGCCTGTTCTCGAGCGAATAGATCCTGCCCCGGGGACCGGTGGCGAGGATAAGGCGGCCGGAAGCGGCCTCGAGGCGCATCGAATAGACCACGTCCTCCGGGAGGTTCCACGCGGGCTCGACGAAGCCGTCCGGACGGACGACCACCATCTCGGTCGAGCTCGCGGACGGGGCGCTGGCCGACGCTGAAGGCCTCGCGGGGCTCGTCGCCACCGAGACCGTCCCCCGGGGGATCTCCTCGCGGGCCGCGGACGGAGTCGGCGACGGAGTGGGCGCCGGAGCCCGCCTCGAATCGGGGCGCGCGGTCCCCCCCGAGGTCCCGTCCGCCTGGACGGCGGCGACATGGAGGGAACCGTCTCCGGCCACCACGAGCGACGTCACCTCCGGCTTGTCGGAGTCGTAGAGGGTCCGGGCCCTGCCGTCCGGCTGGATCGCCAGGACGAGCCCCTTGTCCGAGGTCCCGGCGTAGAGAGCGCCCCCCGGCCCTGCCGCGAGGCTGCGAATGTGAAGGTCCTCGGCCTCGTAGAGGAGGCCCATCTTCCCGGCGCGGTCCCTCCGGTAGATCCTCCCCTTGGGCCCGGTCCCGACAAAGAGCGACCCGTCGGCCCCAAACGCCAGGCTCCAGATCGAAGCCTCTCCGGGGTTCCCGATCTCCGTGCCGCCCCGGAGGGGGTCCTTCGCGGCGGCGTCCACGGCGTAGAGCTTCCCGTCCGGCGAGGTCCCGCAGACCACGGTTCCGTCGGGCGCAACCGCCACCGCCGTCACGTTCGGCTCGGGGGCGGTGAAGAGGAGCGACACCTTCCCGCCCTCGACCAAGTAGAGCCGGCCCTGCCCCCCGCCGGTGGCCACGAAGACCCTCCCCCTGGCGTCGGCTGCCGAAGCGAGCACCGAGGCCCCGGCCCCCTCCTCCGGCCAGGCGGCCGGAATCAATGCCGGACCGATCGTCAGGCGTCCCTGCGCGGAGAGCGCCGTTCCCCGGAACTCCCCGCCCAGGAAATCCCGGGCCGACGCCGTCGCCGCGGACCGGGTCGCCGCGGAGGCCGACCCCGCCAGCAGCGGCACCGCGAGAAGCGCCGCCACGGTGCGGAGCACCGGCGTATTCAGGCCCGTTCGATCCATTCCGATCCTCCTCCGACCTTCAGTCCCTCTGCTTCTCGATCTCGATCTCGATCCGGACCATCCCCGAGACGGGCAGGTCGAGCGTCTCCCCCGACTCCGCGACGATTCGCCCCTCGACGTCTCCCCCCGAAAGCTCGCCGGGCCGCCGGGGAGCGAGGAGCCCCGCGACGGACGGAGGAACCGAAGAGAGGGTCCGGTTGCCTGTCACGGCGCCCCGGGAAGGGACGACCGCGAAGGCCGTGAGCCGGCTGGCCGGCGAGATTGATCCGAGGAAACGCCTCAGGTCCTCGAACGACCTCGGCTCCGCCGGGTCCGACCCGGTCCGGATGGCGGTCGCGTTCGAACCGTCCGCGACCAGGACGGTCGCCTTCCCCTCGGGGGTCTCCCTCGGGATCTGGAGTTTCAGGAGCCGGGTCGCGTCCGGTTCCCGCCGTCCCGAGAGACGGACCGACACCGTGACGGTCCCCCCTGGCGCCACCTTCCTCGCAGACGTGGCGGCCTCCACGATCCGGAGGCGCCGCTCTCCCGGCACGCTCCGGAAATCCAGGTCGACCCCCTCGACTCCAGGGTCGACGAAGTCGTTGTCGGCCACCATCGTGGTGAGAAGGACCGACGACAGGAGCGCGATCTCGCGGGCCCTCGGGCCGGAAGCGGTGTCGGACCATTCGATCGGCCCTCGGGCCGTCCGGATCCGGATGGCGTACCGAAGGGTCCGGTCGGGAGGGGTCGGGTCGACGCTCCGGAGGGCCCCGTCCGCGGTGAGCGCGAGGAGCGCCGGGAAGATTCGCGGGTGCGACGCGAGCCGGAAGGAGAGCTCCCGGCGGAGGCCGTTCTCGCCGTCCTCGAACCGGACCGCGACCGGGAGCGTCCGCGCCGCGCCGTCGCTCCGCCCCGCCACTCCGGCGTCGCGGTCCCGGGTCAACCGGTAGGCGACGGAGAGCGGGACCGCCACCTTGAACGACTGCAGGTAGCTGGGCAGGATCGTCAGGACCTCGGCCTTCGAGACCGGCAGGTCGACGTCCCCGAAGTCGAGGAAGGGGTGGCCGAACGCCAGGAACCTCCCGTCGGGAAAGACGTGCGTCACCGTTCCGACGGCCGCGAGCTGGAAGTCCCCGTTCACCAGGAGCGCGGCGATCGACGAGCCCGGCTCGAGGGGCTCGGCCGACGCCGAGGGGGGCGCCCCCGGACCTGGCAGGGCCGGCGCGGCGAGCGGCCGCCCGATCCCCAGCCGGGAGAGAGAGGAGCCGAACCGGTCGATCGTCGCGGCAGGGAAACCTCCCGCGAGGGAGCCGAGGAGCCCCCCTTCCGTGCCGGCCGCGCCCTCTTCCGGGAACAGGGAGACCGTGGCGCTCTGGAGCCTCAGGAGATGCTCCGCGTCGGATTCGTCCGGCCCGCGCGGGAGCCACGCCGTCAGCGCGGCCCGGCGTCCACCGGCGCCGCTCCGGGCCCCGCTCGCGGTCCGGTTCTCGATCTGGAGCATCGCCTCGATGGGAGTGACGCCGCCGATCGGGCTCTTCGAGAACCCCCATCCCACGGAGATCGCCCCCGCCAGCCTCCCCTCGAAGTAGACCGGGCTGCCGCTCATCCCCGCGGCCACGCCGCTCTCCTCCAGCCCGTGGCCGGAGACCTTCACGTAGATGCGGGCCCGGTCGGGAGCCACGTCCGGCTGGACCCCGATCACCTCGACGCCGAATCTCTCCACCTTCCCGCCCTGGAAGACGCTCAGCCCGTACCCTTTCATTCCGGACCTCACCTCGGAGAGAGGGAGGAACTCGGGAGGAATCTCCGCGGCCGGCGCGAGCGCCGCGGCCAGGAGGAGGCCGGCCAGCCCCGCGGCCCCGGCCCGCCCGACACGCTTTGACCCTTTCGAAGCAAACGTGCTACCTTGCCTTGCATCGGGCCGGCTACGGTCTACGCTAAACAAGATGACAGAGAACTCAGGCAACGTCGTTCAGCTGTTCCTGGCCGCCGGGATGACCGCGAAGGTCGTCCTCGGGATTCTCGGCATCTTCTCTCTTGCGTCCTGGGCGATCATTCTCGGAAAGGTCTGGAGTTTCTCACGCGCCGGGTCCGATTCGCGAGATTTCCTGGCCCACTTCCGCCGCAGCCGCAAGTTCGCCGACGTCCTCGGCGTCTGCGATCGGTGCACGGCCAGCCCGCTCGTCGGGATCTTCCGGGCCGGCTACACGGAGCTCGAGCAGCAGGTGAAGGCGGGCCGCGACGTGGCGCCGTCCGACACCGGGCGACTCTTCGTGAAGAGCCTCGCGGGGATCGAGAGGGCGGTCGAGCGCGCGGCGGCCGTCGAGACGACGCGCCTCACCCGATACCTCCCGTTCCTCGCCACCACGGCTTCCGCCACCCCCTTCATCGGCCTCTTCGGGACGGTCTGGGGGATCATGAGCGCCTTCCGGCAGATCGGTCTCTCGGGCTCCACCTCGATCGTCGCGGTTGCCCCCGGGATCTCCGAGGCCCTCGTGAACACCGCGGCGGGGCTCGTGGCCGCCGTCCCGGCCCTGATCGCCTACAACAACTTCAACGGCCGGCTCCGGGTCGTCAAGGCGGAGATGCGCGACTTCGCCCTCGAGTTCCTGAACCTCGCCGAGCGACACTTCACCTGAGACGGCGGGAATGGCCTTCAAGCTCGACGACGACGCCGACGCCTACTCGGACATCAACGTCACCCCTCTCGTGGACGTCATGCTCGTGCTGCTCGTCATCTTCATGGTGACGACGCCGCTCCTCCACCAGGGGATCGACGTGAAGCTCCCGAAGTCGGTCGCCCAGAACCTCCCCAAGACGCCCGAGGACCCCCTCATCCTCTCGATCACGAAGAGCCAGCTCTACTACCTGAACGAGACCCCCATCCCCAAGGCGCAGCTCCGGGACCGGGTCAAGCTGATCCTCAAGAACCGCAGGGACAAGGCCGTCTACCTCAAGGCGGACCGGAACCTCCCGTACGGGGTCGTGGTGGAGACGATGGACACGCTGAACCGTATCGGCGTCGAGAACCTCGGGATGGTGACGGAGCTCAAGAGCGAAGGCGACAAGTAGGCGATGGCCGCAACGGTCTCGGACGTCCTGGCCGAGAGGGCAGCCGCCGGGCAGCCTCCCCGGCTGGTCGTGGTCCTTCTCTCGACGGCGGCCCACCTGGCGTTCATCGGGGGGCTCCTCCTCATCTCCCGTCCGAAGCCGCTCACCGTCATCCCGATGTCGCTTCCCGTGCGGGTCGTCTCCCCCTCGTTCCTGGAGCGGCCCGGAACCCCCGCCGCCTCTTCCGCCCCGGCGAAGCCGGCCGCCCCTTCCGCCGCGGAGGCGAAGAAGCCGGCCATCGAGAAGCCGGACGAGAAGCCGCGCGCCAGCGAGAAAGCCCTTCCGCTCCCGGCCGCGAAGAAGGAGAAGGTCTCCGCCAAGGCCAGGGGACCCGTGCTCCCCGACAAGGCCGCCCCTCGCCCGGCGGCCGGACCGGCCCTCGACCTCCCGGCCGCCAGCGGTACCGGCGGGGAGAACGGCGCCGTGGGCGGGTTCGGGGCGGCAGTCTCGTTCTTCGACGCGGACTTCCCGTTCGCCTACTACGTGGAGCAGCTCCAGGCGCTGATCGGCGCCAACTGGCTGAAGCCGCCCGTCCCCGACAAGACGTCGGTGGTGGTGGCGTTCCGGATCCTCCGCTCCGGCCAGATCACCGACGTGAAGATCGAGACGCCCTCCGGCGTCTCCGTCTACGACCGGGCCGCCTCCCGCGCCATCTACGCCGCCAACCCCTTGCCACCCCTTCCACCCGAGTACCACGGGGATGCGCTCGGGGTCCACATCCGCTTCCAGTGAGCCCACGACGGAGGTCTCCATTGAAGAGTCCAGCAAACGGTCCGCTCCTCGCCCGACTTCCCTTCGCCGCCGCGGTCCTCTGCTCCCTGGCGGTCCTGGGGCTGCCGGCCCTGACCGGGAACGGGCAGACGAAGCCCCAGGACCAGGTCGCGCCCCCTCCGCCGAAGGACGTCTCCCTCGTCATCTCGCAGGAAGGGGCTCGCCGGATTCCGCTGGCGATCCCGCCGGCCATCGCTCCCCTCAACCCCGAGCTCCAGGGGCGGCTCGTCGACCCGTTCCACCGGACGCTCACGTCGGACCTCGGCAGCATGGCCACGTTCATCCTGGCCGACCCGTCGCTCTTCCCGAAGGGGGCCCGGCCCACCGTGACCCGGGAGCAGGGAGACGCCTGGATCGCCTCGGGGGCGCAGTTCCTCCTCGACACCCAGATCCAGCTCTCCGAGACGCAGGCCCAGCCCGGAACGGGCCAGGTGATCGCCGTCGCCCAGCTCGTCGACCTCCGGACCCTGAAGGTGATCCTCTCGAAGAGCTACACCGGCACCCCGGCGGCGGTCCGCAAGATCGCCCACACGCTCGCGAACGACCTCGCCCGGCAGTTCACCGGACAGCCCGGGCCCTTCCTCTCGAAGATCGCCTTCGTGTCGGACCGGGACGGCGGCCAGACCAAGGAGATCTACGCGATGGACTGGGACGGCGAGGGACAGCGGCGCCTGACCGGCCACCGGAGCCTCTCGCTGGCGCCCGACTTCTCCTACGACGGCAGCAAGATCGCGTATCAGTCGTTCAACCGGGGCCCCTCGGGGATCTTCGTGATCGCGAGCGACGGTGGCGCCGCGAAGCAGGTCCCGCTCACGACGAGCCTCAACGCCTCCCCGTCCTTCTCGCCCGACGGGAAGCAGATCGCCTTCTGCGGGAGCGTGAAGGGGAACCCGGAGATCTTCACGGTCAACGCGGACGGGTCGTACCTCAAGAGGCTGACCGACAGCCCCGCCATCGACTCCACGCCCCGGTGGTCCCCCAACGGCCGGGAGATCGCGTTCACGTCGAACCGGCAGGGCGGCCCGCAGATCTACCTGATGGACGCGGAGGGGGCCAACGTCCGCCGGATCACCTTCGCGGGCACCTGGAACGACGAGGCGTCCTTCTCCCCCAAGGGGAGTCAGCTGGCGTTCTCGTGCCGCAACGAGGGGGACTTCCAGATCTGCGTCCTGGACCTGCTCTCCGGCCGGACCTTCCAGATCACGAACGGGGGAGCGAACGAGAATCCGACCTGGTCCCCGGACGGCTCGAAGATCGCCTGGGAGGTCCGCCGCGGCGACTCCTCCCAGATCGCGGTCGCGAACCCGGACGGAAGCGGGATGAGAGTCATCACTGCGCTGGGGAACAACACGTCGCCCACCTGGTCCAGAAACCTCGACTGAGAGACCTTCTTGACGATGTCATTCAATCGAGAATGGTCTAGAATGAACTCATCGACGTCTCGGACCGAGACCTCTCATCTGCTTACGGAGGTAGTTAGACAAATGAAGAAAGTATTCCAGCCCGCGAGTCTGCTTCTCCTGGGGGCGTTCGCGCTTCTCACGACAGCGTGCACCTGCACGAAGCCGAAGCCGGCCCCGCCCCCGGAAGTCAAGGTCGCCCCGACTCCGGCCCAGACCCCGGTTCCGGTGAAGCAGGAAGAGGTCAAGGCCGTGCCGGTCGAGAAGCCGGCCGAGCCGGACATCGAAGCTCTCAACAAGGCCGGATACCTGAAGGACGTCTTCTTCGACTACGACAAGTTCGCCGTCCGGGCCGATCAGCGCGACGGCCTGGCCGTCAATGCCGAGTGGCTCAAGAAGTACGACAAGGTCAAGATCCGGGTCGAAGGCCACTGCGACGAGCGGGGCACGGCCCAGTACAACATGGCCCTCGGCGAGAAGCGCGCCAGCGCCGTCAAGGACTACCTCGCGTCGCTCGGGATCGATGCCGGCCGCATCGAGACCGTCTCGTACGGCAAGGAAAAGCCCTTCGTGAAGGGCCACAACGAAGAGGCCTGGGCCCAGAACCGGCGCGGCCACTTCGTCATCACCGCCAAGTAGGACGGGAGGACCGGTCACCCGTGCTGATGCATTCGCGGCATCCTGGTTGCTCCGCCGGCCCCGGCCAGACCCGCAGGACGAGCGCCCCCCGAGCGGGGGCGCTCCTCTTGTGGGCGGCGATCGTTCCGCTGACCGTCGGCTGCGTCAGCGGCAGTGACATCGAGGGACTCCATCGCCACGTCGGTGACGTGGAGAAGAAGGTGGACGAACTCGCCAAGCAGTCCAGCTCGAAGGAAGAGGTCGCCCGCCTGAACGAGAGCCTCTCCCGTCAGTCGGGCGTCCTGCTCCGCTCCAACGCCGACCTGGGCGCGAAATTCGACGAGCTGACGCGGGAGCTCCAGACTCTCGCGGGGAAGCTGGAGGACGCCAATCGGCGCCTCACGCAGCTCTCCCAGCAGATCGCAGAGGCCCAGGCGCGGATGCCCTCGTCGGGCATTCCGGCGCCGACGCCCGCCGGCGCCGACGCGAAGCCTCCGGCAGCGGGGGCGCTGGTGACCCCCGTGCCCGTGCCGTCGAAGGGGCCCTCGCCCGCCGACGTCTACTCGCAGGCCACCGCCGACTACCAGCGAGGCCAGTTCGAGCTCTCCCGCCAGGGATTCCAGGAGTACGCCGACACCTGGCCCAAGACCGACGTCAGCGACGACGCCCTCTACTGGGTCGGCGAGTGCTGGCTCGCGGAGAAGAAGCCGAAAGAAGCGATCGCGGCGTTCGACCGCCTGTTCAAGCTGTACCCGGACAGCGGCAAGGCCGCCATCGCCTCCCTGAAGAAGGCCCTCGCTCACCTCGATCTCGGCGAGAAGGGCCAGGCGATCGCGAAGCTCCAGGAGGTCGTCCACAAGTACCCAGGAACGGACGAGGCCAAGAGCGCCCGGCAGCGCTTGAAGAGCCTGGCCGTCGACACCCGCTAGCGACACCCCCGAAGACGATGACCCGAGCCGCCCGTGCAGGGCGGTGAGGGAAAGGCTGCGATAATCAGTCACAGAAAGGGACGAACCGAGAGATGGCCAACACGAAGCAAGCGAAGAAGAGAGCCGCCCAGAGCATCCGGAAGCGCGACCGGAACCGGTCGGTGAAGACCACCACCCGCGGAGCCGTCCGCGAACTTCGGTCCACCGCGGGAACGGGAAGCGCCGCCGAGGCGGTCGCTCTCCTGCCGAAAACCGTCTCGGCCCTGGACGTCGCGGTCCGGAAGGGCGTCCTCCACAAGAAGACGGCCTCCCGCCTCAAGTCGCGAGTGACCAAGGCTGCGGCGAAAGCCGCCCAGAAGTAGACCGGACGGGGCGGCCGGGCCCGACTCCGGCCGCTCGGACCCTGGTACTACTAGAAACCTTCCAGCAGGGTCGTGACCAGGCTTCGCGCGAACGGCCGCGCCAGAGTGTCGATCGCGGTGGTCTCGACGTTGATGTACTCCGTGGACGGAGGGACCTTGTACGGCTGCCGGAACGAGAAGGACGAGTTCTCGAAGAGGACCTTCTCTGCCGACCGCTCAGTCAGGACGATCGCCGCGGTCACCGCGATCTCGTACTCGAGCGCCCGGCCCGCTTCGTCGAATCGGACCGCCTGGACGCCGTAGGAGACGAGCCGCCCTTTCAGCTCCGAGTCGGCCTCGGCCTCTCTCGAGACCGGCTTCAGCCGGGAACGGGCTGAGAGCTCCCGCAGGACGGCGTCCGTCAGGATCTGCTCGAGCCCGACGCGCGTCGTCTCGTTCACGAACGTCCGGACGAAGACGGTCCGGACCTCCGCGGGTAGCGTCCCTTTCCCTGCCCCCACCAGGGCGTAGCCGCATCCGGCGCCCGGGACTCCGAGGAGCGCCGCCGCCAGGAGCGCCGCTCCCCGCCCCGCCAGGGTCGCGGACATCCTCACCTGACGACGAGGTTCAGAAGCCGTCCCGGCACGAAGACGGTCTTCACCCTCTCCTTCCCCGTCACCCAGCGGCTGATCGTCTCGTCGGCCAGCGCGGCCCTGACGAGCTCTTCCTCCCCGGCGTCGCGGCGGAGGACCACCTGCCCCCTGAGCTTTCCGCTGACCTGGACGGCGAACGCGACCGTCTCCTCCTCCGCGAGCGACGGGTCGAACGCCGGCCACCCTTCGAGGAGGAGGCTCCTGGTGCCGCCGAGGCGCTGGTGCATCTCCTCCGAGAGGTGAGGCGCCACCGGGTGGAGGAGCGCGACCAGCGTCCTCAGGGTGGCGGCCTTCTCCCCCGCTTCCGCTCCCGGGTCACCGCACAACTCCGCCGCGTGCCGGGAGAACTCCATCAGGTGGGCCACCGCCGTGTGGAACGAGAAGGCCTCGAAGGCGGCCGTCACCTTGCGGACGGCGATGTGGCGTCGCCTGGCAGCGGCGGCGGCCGGGTCGGCCGGGTCCCTCCTCGGGTCGGCCCCGGACGAGAGGAAGCCCTCCACGGTGCCCCGCACCCGGTAGAGGAAGCGCTCGGGTCCGGCGATGCCGTCGTCGTTCCACTCGGTCTCCTTCTCGGGGGGCCCGAGGAACAGGACGTACGCCCTCACGGCGTCCGCGCCCTTCTCCGCGATCAGCGGGTCGAGGGAGACCGCGTTGCCGCGCGACTTGGACATCTTCTCGACGCGCCCGCCCGGGGATCTCCTGGTGATCATCCCCTGGTTGAACAGCGCGGCGAACGGCTCGTCGAAGGAGACGAGGCCGAGGCTCTTGATCACCCGAACGAAGAACCGGGCGTAGAGGAGGTGGAGGATCGCGTGCTCGATCCCTCCGATGTACTGGTTCACCGGGGCCCAGCGGGCCGCGATCGACGGGTCGAAGGGACGGTCCGCGTTCTTCGGGTCGAGGTAACGGATGAAGTACCACGAGGAGTCGACGAACGTGTCCATCGTGTCCGTCTCGCGGCGTCCGGGCCCGCCGCACCGCGGGCACGCGGCCCGGAGGAAGGACTCCACCTTGTCCAGCGGGTTCCCCCCCTTGCCGGTGAAGGGGGCGTCGGGCGGGAGGATGACCGGGAGGTCCTTCTCCGGCACCGGGACCCACCCGTCCTTCTCGCAGTGGATCATGGGAATCGGGGTGCCCCAGTACCTCTGGCGCGAGATCAGCCAGTCGCGGAGCCTGAAGCGAACCTTCGCCCCTCCGAGCCCCTTCTCCTCCGCCGCGAGCGCGATCGCTTCCCCGGCTTCCGCTGAAGGCACGCCGTCGTACGGCCCCGAGTTGACCATCGTCCCCTCGCCCGTCCAGCAGGCGATCGCGGGATCGGCGGAGGCCGGGCGCTTCACGACCTCGACGATGGGGAGGCCGTACTTCGTGCAGAACTCGTGGTCCCGGGTGTCGTGCCCCGGCACCGCCATGAGGGCGGCCGTTCCGTAGTCGGCGATGACGAAGTTCGCGATCCAGACCGGGACCTCCGCTCCGGTGAACGGGTGCCGCGCCGTGAAACCGGTGAACCGCCCGTCCTTTTCCGCGGTCTCCGACTCCCTGGCGATCCGGTCCTGGCTCCGCACGGAGCGCACCCACGCCTCGAGCGCCGCACGGTCGGGGTGGCCGGCCAGGAGGCGCGGGACGAGGGGGTGCTCCGGAGCGAGGATCAGGGCCGTGACCCCGAACACGGTGTCGGGGCGGGTCGTGAAGACGCGGACCGTCTCTCCCAGGGCGGGGACCACGAAGTCGAGATCGGCACCCACGGACCGGCCGATCCAGTTCCGCTGCATCGTCCGGACCTTCTCCGGCCACTTCTCCAGGCCGTCGAGGCCCTCGAGGAGGCTGTCGGCGTAGTCGGTGATCTTCAGGAACCACTGCTCGAGCTCCCGCTGGGTGACCGGGCTCTTGCACCGCTCGCACGTGCCGCCTTCGGCCTGCTCGTTCGCGAGGACCGTCTCGCAGGAGGGGCACCAGTTGACGGAGGCCTTCTTCCGGACGGCCAGCCCCTTCTCGAGCATCTTCAGGAAGAACCACTGGTTCCAGCGGTAGTACTCGGGCTCGCAGGTCGTGACTTCCTTGCTCCAGTCGTAGAGGACCCCCCACGCCCGGAACTGTTCCTTCATCGCGGCGATGTTCGCCAGCGTGGAGGTCCGGGGGTGGATCCCCTTCTGGATGGCGTAGTTCTCCGCGGGCAGGCCGAACGCGTCCCACCCCATCGGACAGAAGACGTTCTGGCCTCGCTGGCGGAGGAACCGGTGCAGCGCATCCGTGAGGAAATAGGTCCGGGCGTGGCCGACGTGCAGCCGGTCGCCGGACGGGTACGGGAGCATGACGAGGAGGTAGGTGCCCTTGACGGCCGGATCCGAGGTGTCGACCCGCGCAAGCTGCTCCCGCTCCCAGATCTCCTGCCACTTCTTTTCGATCGCGAGGTTGTCTTCGTAGTTACTCATGAAAGCGCGACAGTGTAGCAAGCGGGAACCGCCGATCCAGCTCGCGGCCGATCTCGCCGAGCGGGAGGACGAGGGCCCCGCTCGCGGCCCGCGCCGCCACTGCGGGCATTCCCTCGATGAGACGCTGGAAGGCCGAGTCGTCGACGACCAGCACCTGCACGGACGCGGCTCTACTTCCGGTAGGCGACGTCGTGGCTCAGCCGGACCATCGTCAGCGGCGTCAACGATGCCGCCAGGACGTCGGAGGGGCCGAGGAGCAGGTACCCGCCGGGCTTCAGGCGGGAGGAGAAGAGCGCGATCGCCCCGTCGCGAGCCTCCCGGTCGAGGTAGATCAGGACGTTCCGGCAGACGATCACGTCGAACGCGGGTCCGTCCGGCTTCTCGAGCGCGAGGGGCCGCGCTTCGAGCTGGACCGAGGAGCGGATCTCGTCCTTCACCTCGAGCGACCCGTCCGGCAGCAGACGGAAGAACCGCTCCCGACGCTCGGGCGAGGTCTCGCGCAGGGAGTGAACTCCGTATCGCGCCACCCGGGCCTTCCGGATGAACGCCGGCGAGGCGTCGGATCCCCGGATCCGGACCCCTCCGAAGAGGGCCGCACCCTTCTCGGCGAGGACCATCGCGAGCGTGTAGGCCTCTTCCCCCGTCGCGCAGCCGGCGGACCAGACGTCGAGGGCTTCCCCCGTCCCCACGGCGAGCCGCCGTTCGGGAACGATCTCCTCGGAAAAGGCGAGGAGGCCGGCGGCGTCGCGGAAGAAGTAGGTCTCCCCGTTCACGGCGGCATCGAGGAGGCGGCCGAACTCCGAGGACTCCGGGGAGCCCTCCCGAAACCGGACGTAGAGCTCGTAGAAGGAACCGGCCGCTCTCGCGTCCGCGGCAAGGCGGCTCTCGAGGCGCGGGCGGCGCGATTCGTCGATGACCAGCCCGGTCCGCTTCCGGACGAGCTCCGACAGCAGGCCGAAGACCGGGTCGCCCAGCGAGACGGCCCGGGCCATCACGACCGCCCTCTCGCCGGGGACGAGAGCGCCAGCGCCCAGCGCCGCTCGGCCCTGGCCGGAGCCGTTCTCCACTCTTTCCGGACCGCCTTCTCGAACCGCCCAGCGAGGGCCGCCGCGGCCTCCCGCGCCCCGGCAGACACCTTCTCTTCCGCGAGGAGGAGGTTCAGCGGAGCGACCGCGGACTCGTCTCCCGCTGCGGACACGGCCCCGAGCAGGGCCTCCAGGGCCGAGGGGTCGGTCTCCGAGGCGAGGGCTCGCGACAGCGCGTTCGCGACGGCTCCCGAGCGCCACGCGGCCCCGTTCTGCCGCACCAGCTCCGCGGCGGCCCGACGCACGGCAGGCCTCGGATCGGCCAGCGCGAGCGCCGCGACGGCCGACGCGGGCTCCGGCCTCGCCACGGCCTGAGCGAGCAGCGCCGCTCGCGCCGTCTCGGTCTCCTCGTGACTCACCGCGAGCGCCACGCTCTCCGCCGCGTCGGCGTCCCCGGTCCGCGCGATCTCCTCGAGAGCCGCGAGCCGTATTTCCTCCCCCTGTGCCAGGAGCTCCTCCGCCATCCGCGGGCGGTCCGGTCCCGCGAGCGCGATGATGGCGGCCCCTGCCGCCGATGCCGCCGGCGCCTCGTCCGCCAGGAACACCAGGCAGTCCCTCCAGCCGAAGGGAAGGTCCTCCCGCCCTCGCTCCGCCCAGCGCGCGACGGTCCGGAGGGCCGCGGCCCGGACGGCGGGAGCCGGGTCCTCGAGGCATCCCCTGATGACGTGTGCGGGAAACGCCAGCCGGCCGGCGGCCGCCCGGACCGCGGCGGACCGAACGTCGGGATCGGGCGACCCCATTGCGCCGACGAGGGCAGCCTCCGGACCCGGCCCGTCGACGTCACCGAGCGCCAGGAGGGCCCCGACCCTCCCGGGCCCGTCGGCACCTTCGGCCCGGTCGAGCAGCGCCCTGACCTGGGCGTCTCGCCGGTCCGGGGGCGTGTCCGGGGCGGAAGCCGCGAGAGCGAGAGCCGCCGGAAGAGAGGTCTCGGGATCCTCTTCCGCCAGGATGTCGATCAGGTCGGAGAGACGGGCCGTTCCCGGCGGCAAGCTGTTCAGCACGGCCGCCCGGACGGCGGAAGCCGGATGGACGAGGAGCGGAGCGAGGAGAGAAGGCTCGTCCAGCTCCATCACCCGATCGACGAGCACGAGCGCCGGCTCTGGGTCCTCGCTCTGCAGGACGGCGTGGAGCGCTTCCTCGATCTGCGAACGGGACAGGCAGGCGAGGCACGAGAACCCGTCCGGGAACGGACCGGCCCGGAGGATCTCCAGACACGCTCCACTGAGGTCGAGGAGGAGGACGACGTGCGCGGCATCGCTCCGGAACCCGGGCGAGGCCTGGTCGGACGCCACGATCTGGACGAGCGCGTCCAACGCCCCGGGCCACAGTCCCCGGACGAGACCGGCGGTCTCCTCGGTCCCCGCCTCCAGGCCGCTCCGGAGAGCGCGGACGAGGTCGGCGTCCGGCCCCTCCTGGGCCGCGATCCGGGCGAGCTCGTCGACCGACCTCGACGTCCCGAGCCTCGCCATCGCCCGGAGCGCGCTCCGGCGAAGGGCCGGGTCGGCGATCCGGGCGACCAGGAATCCAGACGTGTCGGGGTCGCCGATCTCTCCCAGGGCCTCGATCGCGTGGACCTTCGTCCAGGTGGTTCCGTGCTCGAGGTGGAGAAGGAGATCGGGTACCGCCTCCCGCCGCTTCGTGCGGCCCAGCGAGAGCAGGAGCGCCGCGCGGACGTTCGCGTCCCTCTCCCTCTCGAGGGCCGCGCTCAGGGCGCCGACCGAATCGTTCACCGGTCCGGCCGGGGGAAGGCTCATGGCCCCGGCGAGCCTCACGTCCGCCGAAGGGCTCTCGAGGGCCTGGAAGAGGAACCGGGCTCCGGGACGTCCGGCGGCGGAGAGGAGCGCGACCGCCGCCCCGCGGTGACCCGCGTCGGCCTCGTCGCCGAGAGCGGCGAGACAGAATTCCCCGACCCTGTCCGTCAGGCGGCCGGCGAGAGCCGCGACGGCGCGATCGCGGACCCGGTAGTCGGAGTCGTGCAGCATTCCGAGGAGCAGGGTCTCCGCCTCCTCTCCCGGGATGTCCGCCATGAGGGCCGCCGTTCGCCAGCGGACGGTCGGATCCGGCACCCCGGAGTCGGCGGCCAGCGAGGCGAGCGGACCGGAGAGGTCCTGCATCACCGCTTCCCCCCTCCGAGCACTTCTTCGACGGTGACGATCCTCAGGGCCGGCCCGTCGCCGGGAGCGCCCTCCCGGACGTTCCCGCCCTCGGGCGAAGCGAGCACGCCCGCCTCGTCGGAGATCTCCTCGACCGACTCGATCCGGTCGACCAGCAGCGCGTGCCGCTCCCCCTCGAGAATCACGAGGAACTGCCCCGTCCTCTCGCCATCCCTCTCCGTCGGGCCGCACCCCAGGGCCCGGGCGACGTCGAGGACGCCCAGGGGCTCGCCGCGCACGAACGTCACCCCGGCATATTCCGGGGGGGAGCCGGGGAGCGGGACGATCTGCCGCGCCCGGGCCGCCCCCTGGACGCGGTCGACGGCCAGCCCGAAGCGCCCGCCGCCCACCCGGAAGACGAGGTAAGGCGAGCCGGCGTTCGGGCTCATCTCACCCCTCCCGCGAAGGCCCCGCGGGGAAGCGCGCTCGACAGCAGGAGGCCGGCGTCGATCGTGAGCGCCAGGCTCCCGCCGGGAAGCTCCGCGGCTCCCGTGACCTCGCGGCTCCGGGGGATGACGTCGGCGAGAGGCTTGACGATCACGTCCTCCATCCCCTCGATCGACGAGACGGTGAAGCCCGCCCTCAGGGGACCCTGCTCGACCACGACGACCGTCTCGTCCAGCGCCTTCCCCGGCGATCCCAGCCCGAGGTGAGCGGCGAGGGAGAAGAGCGGCAGCGGCTCCCCCTCGTCCTCGGTCACCAACGATTCGCCCCGCCGCTCGACGCGTGCCGGATCGGCCCGGAACGCCCTTCTCACGCCGGAGGTCGGCAACGCCAGGAAGAAGCCTTCCGCGCGGACGAGAAGGGACTCCACCAGGACGAGCGTCATCGGCACCTGCACCTCGAAGGTCGTCCCCTTGCCCGGGGTCGAGGTCACGCGGACGTCGCCCTTGAGCTTCGCGAGGTTCGCCCGGACGACGTCGAGGCCCACTCCCCGCCCCGAGATCGCGCTGACCGTCTGGGCAGTGGAGAAGCCCGGCAGGAAGACGAGGTCGAGCGGATCGACCGGATCGGGCTCGAAAGGAGAGAGGAGGCCCTTCTCTCGCGCCCGACGGACCAGCCTCTCTCCCTCCATCCCGCGGCCGTCGTCGGCGAGCGTGAAGGCGACCGAGCGCCCTCTGGTTTCCACGACGAGCGTCAGGCGCCCGGCCCTGGGCTTTCCCGCAGCCTCCCGCTCGGCGGGGAGCTCGATTCCGTGGTCGAGGGCGTTCCGGACGATGTGGAGGAGCGGGTCGGTCAGCTCCTCCGCAAGGACCTTGTCGATCTCGGTCTCTCCCCCGAAGACGTCGAACGTCACCTCCTTGCCGAGGGAAGGGGCCATCGAGCCCACCACGCGGGAGAGCCTCGCGGTCAGCTGCTCGACCGGGACGAATCGCGTCGCCAGGGCCGCCCTCCCGAGAGCCGTGACGGTCCGGTCGAGGTCGGCGAAGGCCTTCTGCGCCTCGAACCGTGCGGCCCGGTCGGTGGCCGTCGCGAGGACCTTTCCCAGCGAGCGCTTCAGCGCCCAGCGGGAGAACGCCAGCTCGCCGGTGAGGTTCACCAGGAGCGCCAGCTTCTCGAGCGGGACACGGACCGTCCCTCCCATCGGCCGGAAGGACGGACGCCCGTCGCGACCGGGGACGAAAGCCGGCAGCTCGGGGACCGCGCCCGGCGCCTCGGGCTCGCGTCCCCCTCCCTCGAGCACCTCCACCACCGAGGCCCCGGCCCGGGACGAGACCCCGTCGAGCGGCAGATCCGCGGGGAACCCTCCGAGGAGCCGGAAGACCATCCTCGACGGGTCCTTTCCCGCTCCACCCGGAAACGTCCCGACCAGCTCTCCGCTCCGGGAGACCTCGTCCATGGCTTTCCGGAGTCCCTCGTCGAACGAGTCGAGAGGCAGCTCCAGCGTCAGGAAGGCCAGGCGCCTTCCTCTCCTCGCGCACTCCAGTAACCGGTGCCTCTCGTAATCCGTCAGCATCCGGTCCAGGTCCGGCGGAAGGCGCGGAGCGTCGCCCGCAGCCGCCGCGTCTCCGGAGCGCCCCGCGGCCACGGTGCGGAGAATCCTCTCGGAGGCCCCGTGCGGGAGCTGGGGATCCGGCTCCCCTGCCTCGATCCTCGCCGCCGCCCCCGCGATCGCCTCGAGCGCTGCCGCGACGACCTCCAGCACCTCGGTCGAATGGTCGATCCGGCCCATCCGCAGGGCGTCGAGAAGACCCTCCAGATCGTGCGCGAGCCCGGCGAGCCGGGAGAATCCCGCCATCGCCGAGAGGCCTTTCACCGAGTGAATGGCACGAAAGAGAGCGTTGACCGAGCCCGCGGGAGCCTCCCCCCCCGCCTTTCCGAGCAAGGCGACGGCGTCCCGCGATTCCTCGAGCAGGCCGTCCATCTCGGCCAGGAAGTCCTTCCGGTCGAGCGCCTCGAAGCCCCGACCCGCGCGCTTCACGCCTTTCCTCTGTCTGATTCGAGGACCTCGGTGAGGAGGCGGTCGAGCGTCTCCGCCTCGAAGGGCTTGGCCAGGTACCCGTCCGCTCCGGCGGTCCGGGCGAGAAGGATGTCCTCGGCCTCCCTTTCCGTGGAGATCGCGACCACCGGGAGCATCCTCTGCTCCGGCCTCGCCCGGATGAGCCGGATCAGCTCCAGGCCCGACAGCGACGGCATGTTCACGTCGGTGAGGACGAGGTCGAACGGCTGCCGCGGCAGGAGGCGAAGAGCCTCGAAGGCGTCCGAGGCCTCGGTGATCACCGCCCGGCGGCCCTGCCGTCTCCCGCTCGAGATCACCGCGTCCGAGATGAGGAGCCTGGCCGCCGGCGAGTCGTCGACGACGAGGACGCGAAGCACGGGAGTATCGGCCGGGAGGCTCATCGCCGGTACCCGGCCTCGGCCGGCGCCGGACCCGCGGAGCGGGGGCGGCCCAGGGCCACTCCCTGCCCGACCAGGTCCAGCCTCGGCCTCCGCAGCTCCGCGGTCCTGGAGAGCACGGCCAGGCCGAAATCGGGGCCCGGGGGGCCCGGAAGGGCGAGGTACCGGGCCGTCACCGTATTGGCCAGCCCCGCCGGGTCTGAAGGAACCCAGCCGAGTCCCGCGACGTAGGCTTCGATCCACCGGTGCCGCACCCCGGAGATCGCCGCATCCCAGTACCCCCGGGCTTCTTCCGGGAGCTCCTCGGGGGTCGAGGCCGTCAGGATGCCGGTCACCTGCCGGGCCGGGATTCCGGCCCGGGCGATCAGCTCCTCCGCGAGGAGCGATCTCCCGACGCACGAGCCTCGCCCCCGGGCAAGGGTCGCCGCCGCTGTCTCCGCTCCCAGCCCGGGGCGCTCGTAGTGGATCCGGCGCGAGGTGTAGCCGACGACCCGCTCCACGGCCTCCAGGGCGCTCCTGGCTCCTCGCGTCAGGAACCGGGAGAGCCGGTCCAGGTCCTCGTCCGGCCGCCGCGAAACGGTCCCTTTCAGCTCTTCCGGGAGCGAGGAGGCCGGGACCGGGAAAGCCTGGTCGTCCCGCAGCGGCCGCCCGTCCACCACGACGCGGACGTCCAGCGTCGTGCCGTCCGGGGACGAGAGCGCGACCCGGTAGCCCGGGTTCTCGATGGGCCTCACCTGTTTCCACGGACTGGGCCCGTTCAGCCGGTAGAGGGCCGCCTCGGACTCGGGGGCGGCCCCGCCGACGGGGGCCGGAGCGCCGGACGCCTGCCAGGCCAGGAGCGCTCCCGGGAGAACCAGCCCGCCCAGCCCGCCCAGCCTGAATCTCATCCCGGCCTCATCTCCGGGTCCGATCCCTCCGGGCGCCGCCGGCAGGGGCGCCCGGGTCGAAGGTCGCGCGCCGGATGCCGTCGAGAACGCCGTTCACGAACGGTCCCGAGGAAGGGGTCGAGAACTTCTTGGCGATCTCGACCGCCTCGTCGATGACGACCGCGTGAGGGGTGTCGGGCTCGAAGAGCAGCTCGTAGAGAGCCAGGCGGAGGAGGTTCCGGTCGACGGCCGCCATCCGCCCCAGACGCCAGTGCTCGGACCTCTCCGACAGCTTCGCGTCGAGCTCGTCGCGATGCTCGAGCGTCCCGAGCACGAGGAGGGAGGCATATTCCTTCACCTCCGGAGTCGCGTCGACGTACTCCCCCGTCCGCTCGAACATCTCGTCCGCACGTGTTCCGGCCAGGTCGTTCTGGTAGAGGAGCTGGAGGGCGAGCTCCCGCGCCTTTCGCCGCCGTCCGCTCAAAGGGTCCTCGTTCTCAGCGGCGGGTCGGTGGGGGGACCGCCGCCAGGCGGGCCCTCAGGTCAGCCACCTCCACCGCCGCCATCGCCGCTTCGGAACCCTTGTTCCCGCCCTTCGCGCCGGAGCGCTCGAGGGCCTGCTCGAGGGTGTCGCAGGTCAGGATCCCGAATCCGATCGGGAGGTCGATCTCCAGCGAGACCTGGAAGACTCCCTTGGACACCTCGGCCGACACGTACTCGAAGTGAGGCGTCCCGCCCCTGATGACGGCGCCGAGGGCGAGGAGGGCGTCGAGAGGCCGCGACCTCGACAGGTCCCGCAGGGCGAGCGGGATCTCCCACGCCCCGGGTGTCCGCACCACGTGGAGGTCCGCGTCGCTCGCGCCCAGGCGCCGGAGCGTGTCGAGCGCTCCCTCGAGCAGGCGGCCGACGACGATGTCGTTCGTCCTCGAGGCGACGATTCCGAACCGCCGCCCGGCGGCGTTGAGATTCCCTTCGATCACGGCCATGACGGGCTCAGTGTAGCACCCGCGCGGCCCGTTTCCGGCCCGCTCAACCGGCCGCCCACAGCTCCGCGACGCCCGCGTGGGGCCCGTCCAGCGTGAAGTTCTCGCGGTACCTGGCGACGAAGGCCTCGGGCGTGTACCTCTCCGGCTGCGGGCCGAGGCTCTCGAGCGCGAAGACCGCGGCCACGGCGCCCACCCGGCCGGCCACGTCCCACGGAAGGCCTCCGAGGCGGGCGGCGATGAGCCCCGCCCGGAACGCGTCGCCCACCCCGGTCGGGTCGACGGCCTCCCCGCGGACCGCCGCGGCCGGGATCCGCATCGTGACGGCCCCCTGAGGGGCGTCGGGGGTCCCTCCCCGGAGGGCGATCGTGGAGCCCTCCGCCCCCCGCGTCATGATCACCACGGGCACGCGCGAGAGCAGCTCGGTTTCCGAGAGGTCCGTCTTCTTCTCGAGGATTCCGAACTCGTACTCGTTCCCGATCAGGATCTCCGCCCCCGCGAGCCCCTCCAGGATCTCCTCGCGGGAGAGCCTCGCCAGCTGCTGGCTGGGGTCGTAGACGAAGGGGATTCCCATGGCCCGGCATTCGCGCGCGTGAGCCACCATCGCGGCGGGGTCGTTCGGCGAGATCACCGCGAGGGCGATCCCCGTGTGCTCGAGCGACCGGAACGAGAGGCTCGCGGCCCGGGCCATCGCCCCCGCGTAGAAGGTCGCGATCTGGTTCTGCTCCGTGTCGGTCGACACGAAGAAGGAGGCCGTGAAGACGTCCTTGTGGATCACCATCCCGGAGACGTCGACCCCCTCGTCCCGGAGCCAGTCCCGGTAGTCCGCGGCGTCGGCCCCGGCCGTGGCCAGGACCGCCGCGGCGGCCCCCAGGAGGGCCAGGTTGTAGGCGATGTTCGGGGCCACGCCGCCCCGGACCTTTCGCATCTCGTCGACGAGGAACGAGACCGAGAGGCGGTGCATCCGGTCCGGGACGACGACGTCGACGAACTTCCCGGGAAAGGACATCAGGTAGTCGTACGCGACCGAGCCGGTCACGACGACGGTCTTCTTCTTCGAGGTCTTGTCGATCATTTCCAGTATCTCTCCGTCTCTAGCAAAAGCCGGTCGCGGCCCGCCCGGCCGGCCAGCGCCGTCATCGACCCTTCCCCATCTCCTCGAGGATGTCGAGCGCCAGCCCGAGGGCGGCCCGCCCGGCCTCCCCCGTCACCTCCGGCTCGCTCCGATCCCGGCAGGCCTTCACGAACGCCGTGTCCTCGGCCGTGAGCGGGTCGGTCGGCGTGACCGCCACGGGCCAGTCGACGATCCGCGGAGGGCCCGTCACGCGGTCGAGGCGGAACGCCCTCACGTCCCTCTTCTGCGTGTCGATCGAGAAGTACCAGTCCGGCTGGAAGAAACGGAACTTCCGCGTCCTCTCCTGCGAGACCCGGGAGGCCGTCAGGTTGGCCACGCAGCCGCCCTCGAACGAGAGCCGGACGGAGGCGATGTCGACCTTGCCCGAGAGGATCGGGACGCCGACCGCCCTGATCTCCCGGACCGGGCGCCCGACCAGGTCCAGGGCGATGTCGAGGTCGTGGACGAGGAGGTCGAGCACCACGTCGACGTCCAGCGCCCTCGGGACGAACGTCCCCAACCGGTGGGCTTCGATGAACTTGACCTCGGTGACGAGCGGGCGGACGGCGGCGACGGCCGGGTTGAAACGCTCGATGTGCCCGACCTGGAGGACCCGGCCGCGCGCCCGCGCGGTCTTCACGAGAGCGTCGGCCTCGGCGAGGGTCGACGTGACCGGCTTCTCCACCATCACGTCGGCGCCCCCTTCCAGGAGCTCCGACGCGACGGCCGAGTGCGTCACCGTCGGCGTCGCGACGACGACCGCCGTCGCGCCGGCCTCGAGGAGCGCCTTCACGGAAGGCCGGCGGACCATTCCCTTGCCGCCGTGGGCCTTCTCGATCTCGGCCGCGGCGTGGTCGTCCAGCTCCACGAAACCGACGGGTTCGACCCCCTCGATCTCCGTGAGGATCCGGGCGTGATGCCGGCCGAGGTACCCGCACCCGACCACGCCGGCACGTATCTTCTGGGCGGTCATCTCCGTCCTCCCTCGCGGCGGAGTCTAACCGCTTGTGCGGCGGGCGCTCCCCGCGTAACCTCGCGCGGCTCATGGACGAACGCGACTACAAGGACACCCTTCTCCTCCCGAAGACCCCGTTCCCGATGAAGGCCGATCTCCCGAAGCGTGAGCCGGCGCGCCTCTCGCGATGGATCGACTCCGACCTGTACGGCCAGCTCCGGCGGGACCGCGCCTCGAAGGGGGCTCCCCGGTTCATCCTCCACGACGGCCCCCCCTACGCGAACGGGAAGATCCACATCGGGACCGCCCTGAACAAGATCCTCAAGGACGTCGTCGTCCGGGCGATGACCCTGGAAGGGTACGACGCCCCGTACGTCCCGGGTTGGGACTGCCACGGACTGCCGATCGAGCTGAAGGTCGACAAGGAGCTAGGGCCGAAAAAGAAGGAGATGTCGGACGTCGAGATCCGGCAGGCCTGCCGGGCCTTCGCCGAGAAGTGGATCGACATCCAGCGGACCGACTTCGTGAGGCTCGGGATCCTCGGCACCTGGCAACAGCCCTACCGGACGATGGACTTCGGCTACCAGGCGGAGATCGCCCGGGCCTTCGGCCTCTTCGTGGCCAAGGGGCTCGTCACCTTCGGCTTCAAGGCGGTCCTCTGGTGCTGCACCTGCCGGACGGCCCTCGCCGAGGCCGAGGTCGAGTACGAGGACCGGACCGACCCGTCGATCTTCGTCGCCTTTCCGATGCCGGAGGGCGACGCGGTTCGCTCCCTCTGGGGCGACCTGGTCTCCCCCTCCTCGAGGCTCTTTGCCGTCATCTGGACGACCACCCCCTGGACGCTGCCCGCGAACCGGGCGATCTGCGTCGGTCCCGAGGTCCCCTACGTCCTGGCCCGTCGGGACTCCGACCCGGATTCGCTCTACCTCGTCGCCGAGCCGCTCGTCGAGACCGTCGGGAAGGCCGTCGGGTTCCCCGACCTGAAGGCGGTCCCGGGCTCCCGCCGGACGGGCGCCGCCATCGCCCGGGCCAACCCTCCCTATCGCCGCCCCTTCGACACCGACGGGAAGTCGTTCGGCTTCCTGACCGGCGAGCACGTCTCGACGACCGACGGGACCGGCCTCGTCCACACGGCCCCCGGGCACGGCCGGGAGGACTACGACGCCGTCCGCCGGGCCGGCTTCTCGGTCGACGACCCCGCCCTCTGCCCCGTCGACGAGAACGGCCGCTACGACCGGAACGCCCCCGAGGCGCTCCGGGGCAAGCGGATGGTCTCGGCCCGGAAGCCGGAGGACGACGCCAACAGGGCCGTCCTCGAGGTCCTCGCCCAGGGCGAGGCCTCCGGCACCCGGCTCCTCGCGAGGGCCGACTATCCCCACAGCTATCCCCACTGCTGGCGCTGCAAGGAACCGGTCATCTTCCGGGCCACGCACCAGTGGTTCATCGACCTCGGCGCCCTCCGCGACGGCGCCCTCCGCGAGATCCGGGAGAAGGTCGAGTGGATCCCCGCCTTCGGCGTCAACCGGATCGGCGCGATGGTCGAGAACCGTCTCGAGTGGACGATCTCCCGCCAGAGGCGCTGGGGCTCGCCGATCACCTTCCTCTCCTGCCGGACCTGCGGCGCCGACGGGAAGGTCGTCCACTACCCGCCCGCGGACGACGAGGGCGCCAGGGAGGCCTTCTTCTCCCACGTCGTCGCCACCTTCCGCGAGCACGGCGCCGACGCCTGGTACGACGACGTCCGGTTCCCGGCGGCCGCGTTCCTGCAGGCCGGGTCCCGCTGCCGCGCGTGCGGCGGAACCGATTTCGAGAAGGTCCGCGACATCCTCGACGTCTGGTTCGATTCGGGGGTCTCGCACGCCGCGGTCCTCGCCTCCTCCGCCTACGGGATCCAGAACCCGTACGACGAGAAGACCGCCGCCCCGGTCGTCTACCTCGAAGGACACGACCAGCACCGCGGCTGGTTCCAGTCCTCGCTCCTGACCTCGGTCGCGCTCCGCGACAGGGCGCCCTACGCCGCGGTCATCACCCACGGCTTCGTCGTGGACGGCAACGGCAAGAAGATGTCCAAGTCGGTCGGGAACACGGTCGAGCCGCAGGAGGTGATCGCCTCCCACGGGGCCGACGTCCTCCGTCTCTTCGTCGCCATGACGGACTACACCGACGACATCCGGATCAACAAGGAGATCCTGACCCGCACGTCCGAAGCGTACCGGAAGCTCCGGAACACCGCCCGCTGGCTCCTGTCGGTCCTCTTCGACTTCGACCCGGCCCGGGATGCCGTCGCCGACGCCACCCTCGCCTCCTTCGACCGCTACATCCTGGCGCGGGCCGGCTCCCTCGTCTCCGAAGCGAAGGGAGCCTACGGTCGGTACGAGTTCCACACGGTCGTCAGGCACCTCCTCGACTTCGCGACCGTCGACCTCTCGGCCCTCTGGTGCGACGTCCGGAAGGACGCCCTCTACTGCGACGCCGCCGGCTCGGTCTCCCGCCGGTCCGCTCAGACGGCCGCCTACCGGATCGTCGAGACGATGGCGCTCCTCCTCCAGCCCATCTGCCCCTTCACCGCCGAGGAGATCTGGGAGAGCTTGCCGGGGACCCGGGGGCCCGTCGTCCTCGAGTCCTTCGCCCGGCTCGCGCCGGTCGAGTCGACCTCCGCGGCAACCGCGTCCTGGGAGCGGCTCCTCCTCCTCCGGGCGGAGTTCCAGAGGCGGCTCGAGCCGCTCCGGAGGGACGGGATCGTCGGCACGTCGGCCCAGGCCGCCGCCCGGCTGACCAGGAGCGACGAGCTAGAGAAGGACCTTGCCGACGCCGGCGTCGGCCTGCCGGAGCTGGCCGAGCTCTTCATCGTCCCGGCCGTCTCCTGGACCGATACCGCCACGCCGACGGCTCTCTACGGCGGGACGGGCCTGGACGTGGCGCCGGCCGCCGGGACGAAGTGCCCCCGCTGCTGGCAGGTCCGGACCGACACCGTCGCCTCGGGGCTCTGCACGCGCTGCGACTCCGTCGTCAAGGGGGCGCGGCAGACCGCGTGAGCTCGGCACCTCTCCTCCGGGTCGCTTACTTCTCTCTCTCGGCCTTGGTCGTCCTCTTCGACCAGGTGACGAAGGGTCTCGTGGTCGCGACCATCCCGCTCTACCACTCGATCCCCGTGATCCGGGGGTTCTTCGAGCTGACCCACGTCAGGAACACGGGCGCGGCGTTCGGGATCTTCGCCTCCCTCGCCTCGCCGTGGCGCGGCTTCTTCCTGAACGCCGTCGCCCTCACCGTCTTCGTCGCCGTCCTCGTCTGGGCCCTCCGCTCTCCGGCCGGCGCCGGGCGCCTCCAGACCGGCCTGGCCCTCATCCTCGGCGGAGCCGTCGGGAACCTGATCGACCGGTTCCGCTTCGGCTCCGTTACCGACTTCCTCCTCTTCCACGTCGGCCGGTACGAGTGGCCGTCGTTCAACGTCGCCGACAGCTCCATCACCGTCGGCGTCTTCCTTCTCGCCTGGGTCCTCTGGACCGAAGCCCCGGCGGAAGAGACTCCCGCCTCGAGCTGAGGCGGCCGGAGAAAACCTCATGTACCCCGAACTGTTCCACCTGGGATCCTTCGCCCTCCCCACCTACGGGTTCCTCATGGCCACCGGCTTCCTCTCCGCGCTCTTCCTGCTGCGCAAGAGGGCACCCCGCTTCGGGCTCTCCCCGGACGACGCCGCCGACCTCGGCGTGTGGGTCCTCCTCGCGGGGCTCGTCGGGGCCAAGCTCCTCCTCCTCATCGTCGAGTGGAAGCGGTTCAACCTCCTCGAGGGCCGGTCGCTCCTCGAGCTGCTCCGCTCCGGCGGCGTCTTCTATGGCGGCCTCATCGGGGCGATCGTCGCCGCGGTCGTCTTCCTCCGGATCCGGCGGCTCGACTTCTGGGCGGTCGCCGACGCCGTCGCCCCCTCCATCGCGCTCGGCCAGGCGATCGGGCGGCTCGGCTGCTTCGCGGCGGGCTGCTGCTGGGGGAAGGAGTGCCACCTCCCATGGGCGATCACCTTCACCAACCCGATCGCCGAGCAGAACGTCGGGGTCCCGCTCGGGGTCCCGCTCCACCCGACCCAGCTCTACGAGGCGATCGGCACGCTCCTCCTCTTCGGCCTCCTGCTCCTCTTCGAGAAGCGCCGTTTCTCCGGCGAGACCTTCGCCCGCTACGTCATCGGGTACGCGCTCCTCCGCGGCGCCATCGAGCTCTTCCGCGGCGACCCCCGCGGCGAGGTCTTCGGTCTCATGTCGACCTCCCAGTTCATCGCCCTCTGCGGGCTGCTCGTCGGGGTGGCGATCCTCGTCTGGCGCCGGAGAATGCCGGCGTCCCTCGAAGCGGCTTGACGACGGAGCCAAGGGCTCCCGCGGCTCGCCGGCAGTTCCGCGCCGATCGCGGCGACGCCGGCGAGCGCCTCGACCTCGTCCTCCTCCGTCACCTCGCCGACATCCCGGGGATCTCGCGCACGAAGATCCAGGAGTGGATCGAGGCGGGCCTCGTGCAGGTCGGGGGGAGACCGGTGCCCAAGACCTCCGCCCGCGTCCAGGCCGGGGACGAGGTCGACACCGTCATCCCGCCGCCCCCCCCTCCCAGGCCAGAGCTCGTGGCGCAGGAGATGCCCCTCTCCGTCGTCTACGAGGACGACCACCTCCTCGTCGTCGACAAGCCGGCGGGCCTCGTCGTCCACCCGGCCGTCGGGCACTGGGACGGGACCCTCCTCAACGCGCTCCTCTGGCGCTCCCGGGAGTGGGGCGGGAGCGCCGAGAGGCCGGGGCTCGTCCACCGCCTCGACAAGGACACCTCGGGTCTCCTCATGGTCGCCCGGACCGACGCGGCCCACGCGGGCGTGGCGAAGGCGATGAAGAACCGGACGATCGAGAAGGAGTACCTGGCGGTCGTCTACGGCAGGACGCCGGTCCAGAAGGGGAAGGTCGAGCTGGGAATCCTGCGCGACCCGAGGGACCGGAAGCGGATGACCTCCTCGCGGACCGAGGGGCGGCCGTCGACCACCCTGTACGAACGGCTGGCCGAGTCGTCCGGGGCCCGCGCCGGGCTCTCCGCCGTCCGGTGCATCCTCCTGACCGGCCGGACCCACCAGATCCGGGTCCACCTGAAGGCGATCCACCTGCCGATCGTCGGCGACGCGACCTACGGTGCGCCGCGGTGGAAGGGGATCCAGGACGAGGGGCTCGCCGCTGCCTGCAGGGACTTCCCCCGCCAGGCGCTCCACGCGCGGCGCCTCGCCCTGAAGCACCCGGTCACCGGGGAGCCGATGGAGTTCGTCGCCCCGGTGCCGGCCGACATCGCGTCGCTGCTCGTCGTCGCGGATCTTCGACTCGCCGGCATCCGGTGATTCCCGGCCCTCCCTGCGCCCCCGGGCGCCGGCAGCGGGGGCGCGACCAGATGTAGAGAAGATTCCCACATGGTTCGTACAAGTTACCTGACACGCGGAATCCGCGTGTCGGCGTATCCTCACTGGTCAGCGCCGCCGGAAGGGACCGAGGGTTCCTGCCGGCGGAGGAAGCCAGGGAAATGACGGGGAGGTATCCGTGCGGCATGGTACGGTCCCTGTGACAGAGCGTGCGCCAGGGGTCTGCCCCCCCCCCGCATAGGACCCCATCATGAAGCTCGACGTTCAGTCCCTACGCGAGGAAGCCGAGCGGCGATTCGCGGATGAGGAAGGATCGGCCCGCAACCTCTCGGCGGTGGACGCTCTCTCTCTCCAGCACGAGCTGGGAGTCCATCAGATCGAGCTGGAGCTTCAGAACAAGCAGCTGCGCCGAACCCTGGACGAACTGGAGGCAGCCCGGGAGAAGTACTTCGACCTCTACGACCTGGCCCCGGTCGGCTACGCCCTTCTGACTGATACGGGTTTCATCCAGGAGGCGAACCTGACGCTCGCGAGCCGCCTCGGGGTCTCCCGGACAACACTGATCGGGCGTCCTCTCAACCGCTTCGTCGACCCCACCAACGCAGACGCTGTCACCCTTCAGCTTCGACGGCTTTTCAAGACCGGGGAGCCATCGTCGTTCGAGGTGGGCATGGTGATGGAGGGCGGCACCCCGTTCCAGGGTCGGCTCGACGCCGTCGTCCGCGACGACTCCTCCGGGTCGAGGTACTGTCGCGTCACGCTGACGGACGTGACCGAGCGCAAGCAAGCGGAGCAGGCCCTGTGGGAGAGCAATGCGCGCCTCTCCCTCTTCGTCGAGCATGCTCCGGCCGAGCTGGCCATGTTCGACCGGGACATGCGCTACCTGGTGGCGAGCCACCGGTGGAAGGAGATCTACCGGCTCGGCGACCGGACGCTCCTCGGCGTCTCGCACTACGAGGTCTTCCCGGAGATCGGCGAGACCTGGAAGGCCGTCCACCGCCGTGCCCTGGCCGGAGAGACGATCAGGAACGAAGGCGAGCCGTTTCCGAGAGCGGACGGGAGCGTCCAGTGGCTCCGATGGGAGGTCTTGCCCTGGACCGAACAGGGCGGCTCGGTGGGCGGCATCCTCATCTTCTCGGAGGACATCACCGGGGCGAAGCGGGCCGAGGAGGCGCTCCGCCTCGGCGAGGAACGGCTTCGCCTTTCGCTCGAAGCGGCCCGGATGGGCGCATACCACTGGATCGTCAGCACCGAGGAGATCGTCTGGTCCGACATGTACCGCCGCCTGTTCGGCCTGCCGCACGGGTCCCCGGCCAGCTACGACCGGTGGCTCGCCTGTCTCCACCCGGACGATCGCGAACCCGCCGACCGCACGGTCCAGCGCGCCATGCAGGATCGCACCGGATTCCAGAGCGAGTACAGGATCCGGCGAGCCAACGACGGCGCCGAGCGCTGGATCGCGGCTCGCGGGAGCTTCTTCTACGACGAGGCCGGAACGCCGGTCCGGATGGAGGGGGTTGTCTCGGACGTCACGGAGGCGAGGGAGGCGGCCGAGGCCGTCCGAGCCAGCGAGGAGCGGTTCCGGAGGCTCTTCGAAGAATCGATCGTCGGAATGGTGCTCCACAGCACGGACCTGATGGTCATCGAGGCTAACGAGGCCTTCGCGGATTTTCTCGGATACTCCTGCGACGAGATCGCCGGGATGTCCATCCGGGACTTCACCCATCCCGCGCACATCGAGGCGGACACGAAGGGGCTTGCGGCCCTCTTCCGCGGCGAGACGACGAAGTACCAGACGAGGAAGCGCTACCTCAGGAAGGACGGGGCGACCGTCTGGGGGAGCCTCGGCGTCGTGGCGATCCACGACTCGAGGGGTGCCTTCCTCCACTCGTTCGCGACGATCGAAGACGTCACCGCCGTGGTGGAGGCGGAAGAGTCCCTCCGCCAGAGCTTCGCCCGCCTGGTGACCGCGAATATGGAGCTGGCCCGCACCTCCCGGATGAAGGACGAGTTCATCGCGACGATGAGCCACGAGCTGCGAACGCCGCTCGGGGTCATCCTGACGATGTCGGGTCTCCTCCAGGAGGAGCTCGATAGTCCTCTCCCTCCGTCGTCGCTACGAAAAGCGAAGGCGATCGAGGAGAGCGGACGGAATCTCCTCAGCTTGGTCAACAGCATCATCGACTTCGCCCGGATCGATGCCGGGAAAGTCCAGGCGGAGACGGAGTCCGTCTCGGTGGCTGAGGCCGCAAGAGCCGCCCTGGCCCCCTTCGGAGAAACGGCCGAGCTGAAGAGAGTCGAGCCCTCCCTTTCGATCGACCCGCGGGACCTTCAGATCGTCACGGACGGCCAGCGCCTGGTCCAGCTCCTCCGGATCCTCGTCGGCAACGCGGTGAAGTTCACCCCCGAGGAAGGACGGGTCGCCGTCGAGGCCATCGGCGACCCGGCGGCCGGGAAGGTCCGCATCTCCGTCCGGGACACCGGGATCGGCATCGACAAGGCGAACCTGGCGCGGATCTTCGAGCCGTTCGTCCAGCTGGACGCCCGGATCAGCCGCGCCTTCGGAGGGGCCGGGATGGGCCTGGCGCTCGCCTCGCGCCTTGCGCGGCTGATCGGCGCCTCGATCGACGTCGAGAGCGAGGTCGGGAAAGGAAGCACGTTCACCGTCTCGCTCCCGTGGTCTCCTCCGGGCAAGAGCGATGGGGAGCCGGCGGGAACGGCGGATTCCGAGGGAACCTCGAGCAAGACGGCCGAGTCGGTGCCACCTCAGGGGGTGCGAGCTCAAACGCCGCTCATCCCCCGGGAGGTCTGGGAACATCTCAGGGAGGCCATCGTGAGCGCCCACCTGGACCGGATCGACGTCGCGGTCGAGCGCCTCGCCCATCACGACCCGGAGACGGGACAGCTCATCCGCGAGCTACTCGACCGGTTCGAATACGAGAAAGCCATCCTCCAGTGTGGGCGATCGGGGTCAGGTCTCTAGACTGTGATTTTCGGGGTGGGGGCCAGGCGGCGGCCCCTCAGCCGGATCACTCGGAGCTACCGAGCGGGCTTCCATGTGGCAGAGGTTTCATCCTCGTACTCCCGGATCAACCCTGGCTGGACGATCCAGAGCTTCCCTCCGAGGTCCGTTCTTGTCAGTCCCTCGACGAGGGCAGCCACGGCCGCCTCGAGATGTTCGCGTCCGCACCTTCGGGGAAGCCGGAGGATGGCGATTCCCTCGTTCTCCGCAGGACGGTAACGAACCGTGTTCGCGAAATCGAGATCGAGTGTCACAAGTCCCCGCTTTTCGCGCCGGCAAGCTTCGAGGACGTCTTCATCGGACGCAGACGTCATCCCCTGCTCGAAGACTGTCGAGACGTCATGGCCCGACCGAAGCAACAGTGCCGCGCAGGCCTTCCCCAGGTTTTCGTCGAGCTTCAGCCTCAAGATGCCCGTGAGAGGGGAATCTCGATGAAGCGCTCCCGGGCCAGCTCGGCACCCCAGGCTATGCAGGCCCGGATGTCATCGCTCGTGAGGCCCGGGTACTCGTTGAGCAACTCCTCCATCGTCGACCCCGATGCCAGGAAGTCGAGGATGAGAGAAACCCAGATCCGGTGACCACGGATACATGGTTTCCCGAAGCAGATTTCCGGATCCACGGTGATCCGGCCCAGAAGCTCTTCTCTCGTCATGACGAGCTTCATTCTATCTAATCCGTGTGGGATGGCCGGTCTCTAGGTTCTTGGTTACTGGCCTGGATCGAGGTCCACCGGGATGACCTCTCGGCCACCGGGGAGCCGATGGAGTTCGTCGACTCGGTGCCGGCCGACATCGCGTCGCTGCTCGTCGCCGCGGATCTTCGCCTCGCCGGCACCCGGTGATTCCCGGCCCTCCCTGCGCCCCCGGGCTCCGCGAGGGAGGGCGTCCCGCGGAATCGAGCGTAGGCCTCGCGGCTTCCCTGCTGCCCGGGGGCCCCGACGGGCGCCTTCTTGGGGGCGGGAATCGACGCTACTATCCCCTCGTTCTGCATTCGATGAACGAAGCGCTGGAGCCAACCCCGAAAAGGGGCACGCGACGCACCGAGAGGCCGTCTCCGCTCTTCGTTTCGGTTGACGCCTCCCGTGACCCCGCTCTCCCGGAGGACGACTGACGGACTCCACCGGCATCTTCACGCTGGCCCGGACGCTGCTCGGGGCGCGCTACGAGTTCCTCGAGGTCCTCGGACAGGGGGGCTACGCCGTCGTCGTCAAGGTCCGCAACCGCCGGCTCGGGCGGGTCGAGGCGCTCAAGGTCCTGAGGGCCGGGGAGATCGACGACCCCAATTTCGCCACGCGGTTCCTTCACGAGGCCCAGCTGGCCGCCTCCCTCGACCACCCGAACATCGCCTCGGTATACGACTCGGGCGAGACGGAAGGGGTCCTGTGGTACACGCTGAGGTTCATCGAGGGAGAGCCGCTCTCGAAGGCCGCGGCGGCCCACGGCATCCCCGAGGGTCCGGCCGTCGCCCGCCTCGCCTTGCCGCTTCTCGACGCCCTCGCCTACAGCCACGAGCGCGGGATCGTCCATCGCGACGTCAAGCCCGACAACATCCTGGTCGACCGCCGGGGCGTTCCGTACCTCCTCGACTTCGGGATCGCCAAGTCGCCGGAGAGCCTCTCGCACACGATGGCCGGCGCGATGATCGGGACCCCGGCGTACGTCTCGCCCGAGCAGGCCCGCGGAGGCGAAATCGACTCGCGCTCCGACCTCTACTCGTTCGGCGTCACCCTGTACTACGTCCTCTCTGGAAAGTACCCGTTCGAGCTCACGGGAGGCGTGCACGCGGTCTTCCGGAGGCTCTCGGAGGACCCCCTCCCCCTCTCGTCCCATCGGCTGGACGTTCACCCGGCGCTCCAGGCGGTCGTGATGAGGGCTCTCGAGCGCGAGCCGCGAGACCGTTTCGCCACGGCGCTCGAGATGAAGGCCGCGCTGGAGGCGTACCTCGCGGAAGAGGAGAGGAGGACGGCGGTCGCGGCGACCGTCCCCCCCGTTCCTGCGCCCGCCCCCAGGAAAGTGTGGCCCTACCTGGTCGCGGCCTACGTCCTCGTCCTCTGCCTGGTAGCCGGTCTCTACCTGTGGAGAAGGGGCGGTCCGGCCGGCGGGACTCCCCGACCGGCCGACACTTCCCCGACGGTCCCGCCCCTGCCCGGACCGGAGAGCAGGCCCGAGACCAGCCCCGCGGCCAGGGCCTCCCCGCTGCCGTCCCCCCTGGAAGGGCCTTCCCGGCCGACGGCGGTCCCGGCGCCCCGCTCGACGCCGCTCCCGCCGACCCCGATCGCGGTGCAGGCACGCCCGGTCCAGGCCCCCGAACGCATCCCTTCCGACGACGCTCTCCCGGCCGGCCTGCCGGAGAGCTGCGTCCGGGCGATGGTCGACGTCTCCTTCACGGTCGGCGTCGACGGCCTCCCCGTGGGCCCGAGGGTCATCTCGAGGGACCATGTCGAATGCCAGCCGTTCGCGCTGCTGGTCGTCGCGACCTGGAAGTTCCGGCCGGCGCTCGATTCTCGGGGACAGCCGGTCCCTTCCCGCCCCATCGCGGCCGCCATCCAGTTCTGACGGTTTCATCCGGGCGGGATTCAACCCCTCATTTTCCCTTTGTCGGGGATTCCAGACTAATCCTACAATTGCTTCAGGAGTGTACTCATGATGAAGAGCCTGAAACGTGCCTCTATCGCCGTCGGGATCGCGCTGCTGGGAGCCTGCGCGAGCAAGCCCGTCCCGCCGCCGGCCTCCTATGCCGTGGACGTGGTATCCGAGCCGGCCGGCGCGGCCGTCTCCTTTCACGGCAAGCCGGTTGGGACGACCCCGTTCTCCTTCAACGTCGGCTCCGAGAAGGATCTGATGGACGTGGCCGCCACCAGCGCGGACAAGTCGGTCATGGAGAAAAGGATTCGCTTCGTCTCCCAGGACCGGGCGCAGCTGACGTTCCGGTTCGGGACCGATCCCTCGGCCCTGTCGAAGAAGCTCGGCCTCACGAAGGTCCTCGTCCTGGAGAACTCCGAGAAGATCTCGTTCGACAGCGGGAAGTCCGTCCTCAAGGAGGAGGGGATTCCCGTCCTTCAGCGGGAGGCGGCGATCCTGAAGACCTACTTTCCCACGGTCGACGTCTTCGTCTGCGGCCACACCGATTCGACGGGAAGCGACAGCACGAACCTGAAGCTCTCTCTCGAGCGCGCGAGGTCGGCGGCCGCCATCCTCTCCGCCGAAGGGGTGCCGAAGGAACGGATGAAGATCGAGGGATTTGGCAAAGAATTTCCGGTCGACTCGAACGACACGCCGGCCGGGCGAGCTGCGAATCGCCGCACGGAATTCGTGCTGCCGCAGTAGCACGACGGCACGCTTCTCCCCGACGAGGACGTCGAGGCCGGTCCGCAACGGCCGGCGGGGTACTAGAGCCCGGAGCGGGAGGTCCAGTCCCGTTCCGGGTCTCCCCGTGTCAGGCGACCAGAAGTAGGGGGATTCCTCCATGGTTCGTACAAGTTACGTGGCAGGCGGAATCCGCGTAGCGGCGTATCCTTTCCCTTCAACTCCGCCGGAAGGGACCGAGGGGTCCTGTCGGCAGAGGAAGCCAGGGAAATGACGGGGAGGCCTGGGTGCGGCGTTCTTCCTTGACGGGTCCGACCCGGCAGGGTTCCGGAGCTAGCCGCCCGTCCATGAAGCGATGAACTCCCCGAGCGCTCGGCTCCGCCGCCTCCTCTCGAGATCCAGAGTTGCCCCCTGGCTCCCCTGGCTTCTCGCCGCCGCGCTCCTCGCGGGGGTCGCCTGCGCCTGGTTCGTGGTCCGGAAGGCCCAGGAGCGGCGCATCGGGGACGGCGTCGGCGAAGAGGTCGAGAGGGTGTCGGAGCGGATCGCCCGCCGGATGGCCTCTCACCGGCAGATCGTCGGCGGGGCCAGCAAGTTCGTCTCCCTCCAGGCCGGCGCGTTGACCCGTGGGCAATGGAAGGAGTACGTGGAGTCCCTCGACCTGGGCCGGATCTATCCCGGCTTCCAGGCGATGGGATACGCGGAGTGGGTGCCGACGGGGGAACTCGCGGCCCACGTCGGGCGCCTGCGGGCGGAGGGCTTCCCCGACTACGAGGTCCACCCCGGCGGCCCGCTGCCTCCCGAGGGGGGGTCAGCTCGATCATCTTCATCGAGCCGTTCGACGAGCGGAACCAGCGGGCCTTCTCGAAGGACATGCTCGCGGAGGCGGTCCGGAGAGAGGCCATGGCGCGGGCCCGGGACACCGGGGCCGCCGTGTTGAGCGGCAAGGTGACGCTCTACCAGGAAACGGAGAAGCAGGTCCAGGCGGGGACCATCCTCTACGCCCCCGTCTACAGACCGGGGATGTCGGTCGCCACCACGGTCCAGCGGCGGGCGGCCCTCGTCGGGTGGACCTACCTGGCGTTCCGGATGGAAAACCTGCTCGACGCGATCGTCGAAGAGTCCGAGAAGCACCTGAACATGGAACTCTACGACGGCGATGCGCCGCGGAGAGAGGATCTCCTCTTCAGCTCGTCCGACGGCACCTCCTACCGGCCGGAGGAGTGGACGAGGCACAGGGTCTTCCAGCACGACGGGCGGACCTGGCTGCTCACCGCCGCGCCCCGGGCCAACTTCGTCGCCAGCCTCCGCGGCCACGGCCAGGTGGTCATCCTGGTCGGCGGCCTTCTCGCCACCCTCGTCCTCGTTCGGCTCTACCTCTCTCTCTCCAGGGCGGAGCAGCGGGCCGTCGCGGTCGCCGCCGACCGGCAGGAGAGGCTCCTCCTGCTCCTCGATTCCGTGCCGGACCTCGTCTTCTTCAAGGACATGGAGGGGATCTACAGGGGCTGCAACCCCTCCTTCGCCGAATTCGTGGGGCGCCCCCGGGAGGAGATCGTCGGGAAGACGGACCACGACCTCTTCGGACGCGAGGTCGCCGAGTCGTTCCGGAAGCACGACGAGGCGATGCTCCGGGAGCGCCGGCCGCGCCAAAACGAGGAGTGGATCTCCTACCCCGACGGCCGGCGGATCCTCGTGGACACGCTCAAGACCCCCTACCACGGCTCGTCCGGCGAGGTCCGGGGGGTCCTCGGGATCAGCCGCGACATCACCGACCGCAGGAAGGCGGAGGAGGCGCTGGCGGCCGAGAGGGAGAGGCTCGCCGACATCGTGGAGGGGACTGCCGCGGGGACCTGGGACTGGGATGTCCGGACGAACCAGGTGAAGCACAACGTCCGCTGGTGCCAGATCCTGGGCCTGGACGAGTCGTGGCTCGAGCATCCGATGGAAGGCTTCTCGGCGAGGCTGGCGGAGGAGGACAGGGAGGAGATCCAGCGGAAGATCCGCGCCTGCCTGGAGGGGGGCGGCCAGTACGAGAGCCTCCACCGGATGTGCCACGCGGAGGGCCGAGCGATCTGGGTCCTCGACCGGGGGAAGGTCGTGGAGCGGGACGAGGCGGGGAATCCCCTCCGGTTGGTGGGGAGCATTTCCGACATCTCGGACCTCGTGGCGGCCGAGCAGGCGCAGGAGAAGGCCACGGCCGACCTCCGCGCGGCTTTCGAGGAGGCCGGCCGCCTCAATGCCCGGCTCGTGGAGGAGACCGCTCGCGCGAACGCGATGGCGGAGCAGGCGCAGTCCGCCACCGCCGCCAAGTCGTCGTTCCTGGCCAACATGAGCCACGAGATCCGGACCCCGATGAACGGTGTCATCGGGATGGCCGGCCTGCTCCTGGACACCGACCTGGACGAGCGCCAGAGGCACTTCGCGGAGGCCATCAGAGTCAGCGGCGACTCCCTCCTCTCCCTGATCGACGACATCCTGGACCTCTCCAAGGTCGAGGCGGAGAAGCTCGAGCTGGAAGAGATGGACTTCGACCTGGTCGAGCTCCTCGAGCACGTCGCCGCCCCGTTCGAGGTTCTCTGCGACGGGAAAGGACTCGCCTTCACCCGCTCGGTGGAGCCGGGGACGCCCCTCCTCCTCCAGGGCGACCCGTACCGGCTCGCACAGGTCCTGCGCAACCTGGTGGGCAACGCCATCAAGTTCACCTCCGACGGGGAGATCGCCGTTGCCGTCGGGATCGTTCCGGGCGACGGGGCGGATCCCCTCCTGAGCTTCCGGGTCACGGACACCGGGATCGGGATCCCGGCCGGGAAGATGGACTCCCTCTTCCGGGACTTTACCCAGGTCGACGCCTCCACCACACGGAAGTACGGCGGCACCGGGCTGGGGCTGGCCATCAGCCGCCGGATCGTCGAGCTGATGGGGGGAGAGATCGGCGTCTCGAGCCGGGAAGGCGAGGGCTCGGAGTTCCGGTTCACGGCGCGCTTCGGCAAGCCGCAGGAGGTGGCGGGGGCGGCCCGAACACCGGCGGAGAGGAAGCCCGGGAGAGCCGGCCAGGGACGGGACTACGGGGGCGCGAGGGTCCTCCTCGTGGACGACAACCAGATCAACCTGGAGGTGGGCGCGGCCCTCCTGAGGAAGCTGGGCCTCGACGTGGAGGCCGCCCGGAACGGCCGGGAGGCGGTGGCGGCGTGCCGGCGGTCGCCGTACGCCCTGATCCTGATGGACATCCAGATGCCGGAGATGGACGGGCTGGAGGCGACGGCGGTGATCCGGGACCCCGGGGCGGGGGCCCTCGACCCGACGGTACCGGTCGTCGCCATGACGGCCCACGCCATGAAGGAAGACAAGGCGAGGTGCCTGGCGGCCGGGATGAACGACTACGTGTCGAAGCCGATCAACTCCGACACGCTGGTCCGCGTCCTGGACCGCTTCCTCCTCGGCCGGGAGGCGGCCGCGACCGGTGCGACGCCGTCCCGAGACGCGCCCGCCCTCTCCGCGCTCCCGGTCTTCGACGCCGAGCAGCTCCTCACGCGCCTCCAGGGCGACAGGGAGACGGCCGGGGAGGTCATCAGGATGTTCCTCGAGAGCGGCCCGGAGGAGATGGAGCGCCTGCGCGCCCACCTCGAATCGGGAGACTCCCAGGCGGTCGGCCGCGGCCTCCACACGCTGAAAGGTGCTGCCGCGACTCTGGGGTGCGAGGCCTTCCGGGCGAAAGCGGCGGACCTAGAGTCGGCCCTTCGCTCCGGAGGGGTCGCCGCGGTCGCCGAGGGGTTCGCCTCCCTCCGGCAAGAATTCCGGAGGCTCAGCGACCTCGATTGGGGTCAGGTCTTTAGGTTGTAGGTTAGATCTCCAGCGTGATCCCCTGGGCCAGCTCGAGCCGGCCGCTGAAGTTCAGGGCGTTCGTCTGGCGGCGCATGTAGGCCTTCCAGGCGTCCGACCCGCTCTCGCGGCCGCCGCCGGTCTCCTTCTCGCCGCCGAACGCCCCGCCGATCTCGGCGCCGCTCGTCCCCGTGTTGACGTTCGCGATGCCGCAGTCGCTCCCTTCGGCCGAGAGGAAGAGCTCGCTCTCCACGAGGTCGTTCGTGATGATGGCGCTCGAGAGGCCCTGCGGGACCCCGTTCTGGAGGGCGATCGCCTCCCCGATGGTCTCGTACGTCATCAGGTAGAGCACCGGGGCGAACGTCTCCTCCTGCACCATCGGGAGGTCGTGCGGCACCTCGACCATGCAGGGGGTGACGTAGCAGCCGCCGGGCCTCTCCAGCTTCTCTCCGCCCGAGAGGACCTTCCCGCCCTGGGCCTTCACGGTCTCGATGGCCTTCAGCATGGTGGCCACCGCGTCGGTGTCGACGAGCGGGCCCATCAGGGTCGCGTCGTCCAGCGGATCGCCGATGGTCGTGGCGGCGTAGAGCGCCTTCAAGCGTTGGACGAACTCCTGGTAGACCGAACTCTGGACGATCACCCGGCGAGTGGAGGTGCAGCGCTGGCCGGCCGTCCCGATCGCCCCGAAGTAGACGGCCCGGACGGCGATCTCGAGATTGGCCTTGTCGCTCACGATGACCGCGTTGTTGCCGCCCAGCTCGAGGATGAGCCGGCCGAACCGTTCCTGGACGAGCTTGCCCACGTGCCGGCCGCCGGGGACCGAGCCGGTGTAGGAGACGAGGGCGACGCGCGAGTCGGTGTTGATGAGGTCCCCGATGTCGCTCCCCCGTCCGATCGCCAGGCTGCAGATCGCCGGGTCGTGGCCGAGGCGGCTCAGGATGCGCTGGGCGATCCGGGTGACGGCGACCGCCGTGAGGGGCGTCTTGCTCGACGGCTTCCAGAGGACCGTGTCGCCACAGACGAGGGCGAGCGCGGTGTTCCAGCTCCAGACGGCCGCCGGGAAGTTGAAGGCAGTGATGACTCCCACGACGCCGAGCGGGTGCCACTGCTCCTGCAGCCGGTGCCGCTGCCGCTCGCTGGGCATCGTCAGGCCGTAGAGCTGGCGGCTGAGTCCCACGGCGAAGTCGCAGATGTCGATCATCTCCTGGACCTCGCCGATCCCCTCGCGGAGCGTCTTCCCCATCTCGAGGCAGACGAGCCGGCCGAGGGGATCCTTCTGCGTCCGGAGCTCGTCGCCCAGCGCCTTGACCACCTCACCCCGCTTGGGAGCCGGGACGCTCTTCCACGGCGCGAAGGCGGCGTGCGTCCTCGCCAGGATCGAATCGAACTCGGGCCTGGTGACGTTCACGACCTCGGCCAGGGGCGCGCCGTCGACCGGCGAGACCACCGACTGCACCTTGCCGCTCCCGAGCCACTCCCCCGCGAACCCGCCCGCGTTCCTCTTCCCGATCCCCAGCTCCGCCAGGACCTCGGCCGTCATTTCCGTCGTCGTACCCATCGTTGTCTCCTAGTGCGGGAGTTATAGGGCGGCCGTTCGTATTCAACAAGTTCGCCGAGGGGCGGATTCGCCTCGGGGCGACTGGTCGAGTTCGGCTGCAGCGTCCTCGTGCACAACATTCAACCCTTCCTTACGGCCCACTCGGGGACCGGGATGGACTTCCACCTGGGCCACGAGCTGTTGACGCCGCTGCTGCGCGCGGCCGCCCGGACCACCGCCGGGAGATCCTGGTGGCCCTGGGCGAGGACAGGGCGGGCATCGAGCTGCCGGTCCACACGGTCCACGGGATCGGGTACGTCTTCTCGGGAGAGTCAGCCGTCACGTCCCGATGATCTGGCCGGAAGACGTTCATTCGTAAGCTCTTCTCAGGAATCCAGTAGCAAGATCCCGGACAATGCCGTAACATATCGACCATTGGATCCAGCTGGCACGGGGGTTCTCGTCACCGGAAGTCAGACACTGGGGCCGGAATGGTCGTGTGCCTCCCGGAGGAGTTCGCGAGCGGCGTCCCTGGGCCGCCCGAGGGACTGATTGGAGGGAGCTTCCCGACTCTTCTGAGGAGGAGGAGGAATCGAAGTGAGAAGAATCAAGGAATCCATGCCCAGAGGGCGAAGCGCTCTTGCCTGGAGTCGTGCCGTCCGGTTGGCCGCCGCCGGCCTGCTGTTCGCATCGGGTTCGGCACCCGCGGGGGTCTCCGTGACCGAGTCGTTCCAGAACAGCACGGCACCGGGCTGGACGTTCATCGGGAGCGCGGTGCTAACGGGCAACGGAGTCATCGATTCTGCCGGGGCCGGGTGGCTTCGCCTGACGAGCGCAGCCGCCACTCAGGCCGGGTCGGCCATCTACGACACCGCCTTTTCCAGCGACGACGGCGTCACGGTGAACTTCACCTACGCGACCTACGGCGGATCCGGCGCCGACGGATTCACCTTCTACCTCATCGACGGGAGCACCGCCTCTCCCACCGTCGGCACGACCGGCGGCGCGCTCGGCTACGCCTCGGCTGATGGGACAAAACCGGGAGTGACGAACGGCTACGTCGGAATCGGATTCGACGAGTACGGGAATTTCAGCGCAGCCCCGGTCGGT
This sequence comes from uncultured Acidobacteriota bacterium, assembly GCA_903845115.1. Taxonomy (GTDB): domain Bacteria; phylum Acidobacteriota; class Thermoanaerobaculia; order UBA5066; family UBA5066; genus CAIMWE01. The sequence goes on from CAIMWE010000169.1 coordinate 46,887, forward strand.
ACCTGCAACCCGAGCTGTCCCTTGAAGAGTCCGAACTCGGTCGCCATCCGCGGCTCGGGCAGCCTGCTGACCGGATTCAATTATCTGACCAAGGCATCCGCCACCATCGGCACGGCGAGCAGGTTATTGGCGAAGGCCGTCACCGTCACCGTCGTCAACAACAAGATCACCGTCGTCCACGCCGGCACGACGGTGATCGACCAGTACGACCTCTCGACGGCCGTCGGACAGAGCACGACTCCCCGCACGTTCAAGATGGGCTTCTCGGCGAGCACCGGGGGGTCCACGAACGTTCACGAGATCCGGGGCCTCAGCGTGGCCGGCGTGAAGACGAGTACGTCGGTTGGCCTCGTCTCCAGCGTGAATCCGTCGGTTCTCTTGCAGTCGGTGACGTTCACCGCGACCGTGAGCCCCTCGGCAGCGACGGGCACGGTGACCTTCCTGGACGGCGCGACCTCCCTGGGGACGGCGAACGTCGCCGCCGGCGTGGCGACCTTCACCACGTCGGCCCTCGGCCTGGGCACCCACCCCATCACCGCGGTCTACAGCGGAGACACGACCTACGGCATCAGTTCGGCCGGCCTGGACCAGGTGGTGAGCGCCGGGGCGGCGGGCCAGCTGGCCTTCACGACGAACCCCAGCGGGACGGGGACAGCCGGGACGGCGTGGGCACAGCAGCCAGTCGTGACGGTCCAGGACGCCTCGGGCAACACGGTGCCGAGCTACACGACGGCCGTGACGCTGGCGCTGGCGAGCGGGAGCGGGACGCTGACCTGCACCACGAACCCGGTGACCCCGGTGAACGGCGTGGCGACCTTCGCCGGCTGCAGTGTGACGGGCCTGGGCTCCTTCACCCTGAAGGCGACGTCGGGGAGCTTCACGAACACGACAACCAATCCCCCGGTGGTCATCACCGCGCCAACGGGAGAGGCCATCCCGACCCTCGGGACGATGGGGCTGGCCGGGCTAGGGCTACTCCTGGGGCTCGCCGGGATCCTCGCGATGCGGAGAATCGGCTAGGAGGATGGGGGTCAGGTCTTTAGGTTATAGGTTACGTGACCGTGGGGACCCGAGGGGTCAGAGGAACGGGTTCACACTCGACGCCTTTCTGACGGACCTCCGTCGCTCGCGCTTGCCCAAGAAGTCCTTGCGGTCATCGCCCAGCAGCTCCTCGCCGGCCCGGTTGAACACGACGAACCGCAGGTCTTGCGCCTCCTTGAGGAACACCATGAGCGGGACGTTTTCCACGATCGACTCGATGAGCTGTCTCGACTCCTGAAGCTCCCGATCCGCCCGCTTGCTCTCCGTGATGTCCCGCAGGAAAGCGACGAGTCTTCCGCCCTCGGCGAGCTGGTGCTGGACGCTGACCTCGACATCGAAGAAGCTCCCGTCCTTGCGCCGGTGCCGGGAGTCGAACCGATCCCCGCTCTGCGCCGCCATCTTCCGGATGCGGGCGGCGGTGTCGTCGGCCATCTCGATACCTCGAGGTCCGAAATGCGCATGGCCAGCAGCTCCGGCGCGCTGTAGCTGCTCATCCGGCAGTAGGTCTCGTTGACTTGCAGGAGGCGCCCCTCCAGGTCCGTCGTCCGGAATCCGTCCATGGCCGTCTCAACGATGGCCCGGTGCCGCTCATTGCTCTCCCGCAGCGCCGCTTCCGCCTGCTTGCGAGCGGTGACGTCGCTCAGGACGAGGCGACTCACGAGCGCCCTGTCCTCGCCCTCTGCCGCGGCGGCCGCCAGGCGCGCCCAGAAGAGCGGGCCGTCCTGCTTCACCATCCGCAGCTCTCTTTCCTGCGGGGCGCCGGTCGCCAGGATCGGGCGTCCGATCGGGACTGGCAATCCCGGATGTCCCGATCCCTCCGGGTAGACTCCGGGGGCAATTTTCCACCTGACCGACGATGGTCGCTCCGAGGAGGCGCAGATGCTCTCTGTCTTTTCCTGTCCGAGCCGCTACACGCAGGGTCTGAACGCGACGGCGCAGCTCGGAGCCGAGATCTCTTCCCTGGGCCTTTCGGGACCGCTGCTCGTCGTGGCCGCGCCGTCCGCGCTCCGCGCTCTGGCCGACTCGTGGAGGGAGACCTTCGAGAGGTCGGGGATGGCGTACGCCGTCCTCACCTTCGGTAGAGAGTGCTCGCTCGCCGAGATCGAACGGGTGAAGGAGGCGGCCCGCGCGGCGAAGGCACGCGTCGTCGTCGGGGCCGGAGGCGGCAAGGTGCTCGACGCCGCACGCGCCGCGGCGGCCGACCTTCACCTGCCCGTCGTCTGCTGTCCGACGATCGCCTCGAGCGACGCGCCGTGCAGCGCGCTCTCCGTCATCTACACCGAGGAGGGGGTCTTCCAGGAGTTCCGGATCTACGGCCGCAACCCGGACCTGGTGCTCGTCGACACCCGGGTGATCGCCGAGGCCCCGCCCCGCTTCCTGATTTCAGGAATGGGAGATGCGCTGGCGACCGTCTTCGAGGCGAGGGCGTGCGTGCTCGGGAACGTGAAGAACATGAGGGGCGGGGCTTCGACCCGGGCGGCGCTGGCGATGGCGGAGCTGTGCTACCGGACGCTCCTCGAGGACGGCGTGGACGCCCTCCAAGCTGCAGGGGCGCGCAGGGTGACCCCGGCGCTCGAGCGGATCGTCGAGGCGAACACGCTCCTGTCGGGGCTCGGGTTCGAATCCGCGGGCCTGGCGGCGGCGCACTCCGTCCACAACGGGCTGACCGCGGCAGCCGCGACCCGCCCGTTCCTGCACGGCGAGAAGGTCGCGTTCGGGACGCTCGTCCAGCTCGTGCTCGAAGGAAAGGGGAAGGAGGCGGTCGAGGAGGTGCTTCGCTTCTCCGCGTCGGTCGGCCTCCCGATGACCCTCGCACAGGTCGGCCTCTCGGATCCCGACCGGCTCCTCCTCGATTCCATCGCGGCCCGCGCGACCGCCCCCGGCGAGACGATCCACCACGAGCCGTTCCCGGTCACCCCCTCGATGGTCGCGGAAGCGATCCTCGGAGCCGACGCGATCGGCAGGGGTTGGCTGGCCTCGGCCACCTCGGGGGCTGGGGAGGGCGTTCGATGACGACGGAGAGGTAACCGAAAAGTCAAAGTTCCTATCGCTGGGGCCATTCGGGATGTGAGATCCTTCGCGAGCCCTGCCGAGCCTGGAAGACAGCAGAGGCATCCGGTGACGAGCCGCCGTGGTCGGCCCAGGACCCGCGGGCCGCACCCCGGCCGACTTCCCGAACGAACGGAGGGCAGGCGAGATGGCGTCGCGAACGGTCGGGGTCGAGGAGAAGCTCCCGCTCCTCCAGATGATTCCCCTCAGCCTCCAGCACCTCTTCGCGATGTTCGGCGCGACGGTGCTCGTCCCGTTCCTCTTCAAGGTGGACCCGTCGACGGCCCTCCTCCTCAACGGCGTCGGGACGCTCGTCTACCTCGTCGTCGCGAAGGGGAAGATTCCCGCCTATCTCGGTCCGAGCTATGCCTTCATCTCGCCGGTCTTCGCCGTGATGGCGCTTCCCGGGGGCGGGTACAACGAGGCGCAGGCGGGCTTCATCGCCTTCGGGATTTTCTTCATCGTCGTCTCGCAGATCGTCCGGGTGGCGGGGACGGGCTGGATCGACGTCCTCTTCCCCCCGGCCGCCATGGGGGCGATCGTCACGGTGATCGGTCTCGAGCTGGCGCCCGTCGCCGCGAAGATGGCGGGCCTCACGGGCGACCCGCTCGCGGACTACGGGATACCGGCGGGAACCGCCGTCGCCATCTCCATGCTGACGCTCGCGGTCACGGTCGTGGCGACCCTCTTCGGCCGTGGCTTCCTCTCGACGGTCCCGATCCTCCTCGGCGTCGCGTCGGGCTACGCCGCGTCCCTCGCTCTCGGCATCGTCGACAGCTCCGGGATCGGAGCCGCCCCGTGGCTGGCCCTCCCCCGTTTCCACGCGCCCGTCTTCCACGCGGAGGCGATTCTCATGATCCTCCCCGCCGGAGTGGTCACGCTCGCGGAGCACATCGGCCACCTCGTCCTCACTGGGCGCATCGTGGGGAAGGACCTCGTGAAGGACCCTGGGCTCCACCGCTCCCTCCTCGGCGACGGAATCTCGAACGTCCTGTCGGGGCTCTGCGGGGCGACGCCGAACACGACCTACGGCGAGAACATCGGCGTGATGGCGATCACGCGGGTCTACAGCGTCCGCGTGCTCGGCGGGGCGGCGATCCTCGCCGTCCTCATCTCGTTCTCGGGAAAGGTCGCCGCCCTCGTCCGGAGCATCCCCACTCCGGTCATGGGAGGCGTCTGCATCCTCATCTTCGGCGTGATCGCCTCGGCGGGGATCCGGATTCTCGTCGAGACACGGGTCGACTACACGCAGCCGTCGAACCTCGTCCTGACGTCGATCATCTTCGTCGCCTCCCTCTCCCACGCGGCGGTCCACATCGGGGCCGTCACGCTGCAGGGGATGGCTCTCGGCACGGCGGCTGCGCTCGTCCTCAGCCTCCTGCTCGCCCTCTCGAGGCTGAGGACCGTCCGCCCTGCGGCGGGCTAGCTCTCGCCCCGCGGGAGGGGGTCCGGGGGAATCCCCGCGCGGGGTTCCCCCGGGAAAGACCTAACGCCGCGCGAGCATCTTCAGCACGGGCGCCGCCGCGTTGGCGGCCGCGAACGCAGAGCCGGACTCCTTGAAGCCGAGGAGGATGTCCTCCATGGCGGTCGGGACGTGTCCCGTGGAGTCGGGGGCGGGCCTGCCGTCGGGGAGCAGCGGCTGGTGGTCGTAGTTGCTCGCCCCCCGGACCACCGCCATCGGGATCCGCAGGTGCCTCTTCTTGGCCCACCGTTCCACGACGCTCATCCAGGCGGTCGACTCCATGGCCGAGAAGGAGATCACGTCGTTCTCCGTCACCGGGACCACGGCGACCTTCGCGGAGTTGATGAGCCCCGCGATGTACTGGCGGGCCAGCCTGTCCTCCACGGCGCCGTGGAAGAAGTTGTTGCCCGAGACCTCGCCCCCGCAGACGGTGTAGTCGAAGACCATCGCCTCGCGGACCTGCGCATCGGAGAAGTAGCGCTTCACGTTGTCGAGGGCGTCGCCCGAGGGCCTGTCCCAGCGGATGGTGTCGGCCGCCGCCAGGATCTCGTCGGCGAGCCCCCGGCCCGCGATGACGTACTGCTGGACCCCCTCGAACCCGATGACCCCTCCCCCGGAGCTGGGCTTCATGTCCCACCAGCCGCCCTGGGGGTCGTTCAGGTTGCCGGATGCCTCGGCCGACCGCCGCCAGTCGTCCACCGCGTTGAAGTGCAGGTCGTAGTCCCAGGCCATGGTGCCCACGCAGACGTCGCCGATCATCACCGGCCGGGGATTGGTCCTGAGCTTGCCGGTTCCGGGGTCCACGATCCCCCCGATCGCCGGAGAGGCCCCTCCGATGCCGGCCCAGATGACCTCGCGGATCCGCGTCCCGTACCAGGAGAGGAGCTCCTGCATGCAGGGGCCGGAGTTGGCCGCGCCCGTCCCGGTGGTGACGACCACGACGGGTTGCCTGCTGATCGTCCCCTCGTACACCGCCCCGCAGTAGGTCGCCTCCCTGGTGCGGTTGATCTTGTGGGCCAGGACCTGCAGGAAGGGCTGGGTTTCGCCGCCGTTCGCGTCTCCGAACGCGGTCAGGATGATGGAGACCCGTCCAAAGGGATGCCAGTTGTTCGTGCACGGCTGGCCCGGGTCACAGCCCGGTTCGGCGGTCACGTCGGAGGCAGCCGCTGGGGCTGCCAGGCAGAGGCCGACGACCAGGCCGAGAAGCAGCAGGCTGAAACCGGGACCCTTCCCGGCAGGCGTAGACGCAAGCGAAGTCTTCAACATGGGCTTTCCCTCCCCTCGTGGCTAAAGGATACCCCTCACCGACACGACTCCTCCAGGAGGGATTTCGGCGTCCTCTACCCAAGCTGACGCCGCGGAGCGAGCACGAGCACACACTTCCCTTCCCTGACTTCCTGGGCCTGAAGGTCGCGCACGATGGCATCGACGTCGTGACGAAAACGCACAGCGTGCTCTTCACGGAACCGGTGGATCTCGTCCAGGATCGGGTCGTCATGCATGAGTCTCTCCAAGTAGCTCCTCGGGCGTACAGATGGTCGGAAGGTCATTTCCGGAGCGCGCCGGTTCGACGCGTAGGCGACGGACGATCTCGCCATTCGCAATGTGCCGGCAGTTCGACGTGAGGAGAAACTCCATACCGTGGACCGTGGCGATCGCTACGTGCAGGGCGTCGCCGGTGGCCTTTGGCGGCAAGAGACCGGCCGCCAGGAAGCCGTGTTCGTGGCCGGAACGGGCTCGCACCTGCTCCGTTGCCCCCGTCACCCTGCCGGGGCTCGGAACCCACGAGTTCCCGTGTATATTCATTGTGATCAGAGCCAGAGGGCGCTCGGAAAGCGCTGCTCGAGGAGTCCAGAGTGATGAAGTCGGCCGGTCGAGTCGTTCGTTTCCGCATGCCGCGGTACGTGGTGCGCACCCTGATCGCCGCTGCGCTGGCAGGGTTCTCGGCCCCCGCGGCGCAGGCCGCGGCACCCGGAACCGGGAGCGCGGACACCATCTTCGTCGGCGGTGCGATCGTGACCGTCAACCCGACGGCGCCGCAAGTCCGCGCGCTCGCCGTGAAGGGCGGCATCATCGTCGGACTCGGCGACGAGAAGGCCGTGCGGGAGCAGTGGACGGGGACGACGACGCAGGTCGTCGACCTCAGGGGCGGCACGCTGATGCCGGGGTTCGTCGAGCCGCACGTCCACTTCATCGGGACGGCGATGCAGACGCTGCTGGCGCTCGACGTGTCGAACTTCGAGTTGCCGTACGACACGCTCGACACCATCGTCGCGAAACTGACGGCGCACCTGAAGACGCTGCCGCCCGGGCAGTGGCTGACGGCCTTCGGCGTCGACCCGTCGCGCACCATCCCCTTCATGGCGGCGCTGACGGCCGACATCCTCGACAAGGTGTCGACCGACGTGCCGATCTTCGTGCTCAACCAGTCGGGCCACATCGCTTACGTCAACCACAAGGCGCTCGACGCGGCCGGCATCGGCAGGGACACGCCCAATCCGCCCGGTGGGGGCGTCTACGTCAAGGATGCGCGGGGCAACCTGACGGGCGAGATGCTCGAGCTGTCGTCGTACCTCCGGTTCCAGGCCAAGATGCCGGTGCCCACGCGTGACGAGATCATGGCGGTCCTGATGCGCAACGCCCGCAACATCGCGGCCACGGGCATCACCACGTGTGCCGAGATCGCGCTCGGCACGGCGTTCGGCTTCGACAACGAGATCGCGATGCTGAAGGCGCTCGAGGCCAACCCGGCGATGCCGCTGCGCCTGCGCGTTTACCTGTACGGGCCGGCCGTGCCCAGCGGCTACACGGTGCGCCCGGGCGATGGCGACGACCGCCTGCGCTTCGTCGGCGTGAAGTTCGTCGCCGACGGCTCCAACCAGGGGCTGACCGGCGCGCTGAACGCGCCGTACACGTATCCGAAGGGAACGACCAATCGCGGGACGCTCGACTACGCGGAAGCGGACCTCCTCGGCCAGGCGCGGCCGTTCTTCGACCAGGGCTGGCAGCTTTCCATCCACGCGAACGGCGATCGGGCGATCGACCAGACCCTGGCCATCTACGGCCAGCTGCTCGCCGGCAATCCCGATCCGATCAAGCGGCGGCTGCGCATCGAGCACTTCACCATCACCACCGAGGCGCAGGTGGACCGCGTGAAGCAGCTGGGCATCACCCCCGGCATGACCATCGGCCACGTCGATTTCTGGGGCCAGCCGTTCCACGACCAGATCATCGGGCCCGAGCGCGCGCGGCGGATCGACCCCACGGGCTCGCTCAAGAAGCGCGGCGTGCATTTCGCGTTCCACAGCGACTCGCCGGTCTCGCCGTTCGCACCGCTACGCTACATCTCGGACGGCGTGACGCGGCGGTGGCAGACGCCGCCGCGCACTGTCCTTGGCCCCGACCAGCGGATCACCATCGACGACGCGATCCGCGCCGTCACGCTGGACGCCGCCTACCAGATGTTCGTGGACGACAAGGTCGGCAGCCTCGAGGTCGGCAAGTGGGCCGACTTCGTCGTCCTGGCGAAGAACCCGCGTACGACCGACCCGAAGGACATCGTGCACATCAAGGTGCTGGAGACGTGGCTGTCGGGCGTCAAGCAGAGCTTCTGAGCACCGCCCATCCACGAAACACGAAAGGACTACAATGACCACAGTGAAGACCACCAGCATCGAACGATTCCTGCCAGTCGGTGCGGCTCTCGCGACGGGGCTGCTGCTCGCGTTCGGGGGCGGGAGCGCGCTGGCGCAGACGGGCTCCGGCGCGTCCGTCGCGGCCACCGGCGGACCGCCCGGCGCCGAGGCGCGCGCCCTCGCCGACAAGCTCGCGAACCCGATCGCCAACCTGATCTCGGTGCCGTTCCAGTTCAACTACGACCGCGGCATCGGTCAGGATCAGGAAGGGCACGTGTGGTCGATGAGGTTCCAGCCGGTCATTCCATTGACGGTCAACAAGGAGTGGAACTACATCGTCCGGCCGATCGTGCCGGTCGAGTGGGTGCGCGACGTCAACGGCTTCAGCGGCACCGGAGTCGGTCCGATCGCCGTCGAGACGTTCTTCTCGCCGAACCGGAGCGACGACCTCATCTGGGGCGTGGGGCCGTACCTGTCGTTCCCGTCGGCGTCCGGCCCCGAGTACGGCAGCAAGCAATGGGGCGCCGGCGTCAGCTTCGTCGCCCTGTTGCGCCCCGGAGCGTGGACGATCGGCCTGCTCGGCTACCAATCGTGGAATGCCGGCGGATCCGAGATTGCCGGCACGACCAACACGACGTACTGGCAGCCGGTCGTCGCCTACGTGACCAAGAACGCGTGGACCTTTTCGCTGAACACCGAGTCGAGCTACAACTGGGATGTGCACCGGGCGTCCAACCCGATGAATTTCATCGTGTCGAAGCTCCTCTACCTCGACAAGCTGCCGGTGTCGTTCTCGCTCGGTGCCCGCTATTACCTGTCCAGCACGCCGGGCGGCGCCGAAGGCTGGGGCGGCCGCGCCACGGTCACATTCGTGTTCCCGAAGTGAGCGGCCCGGCTCTTGAACTAGAGGAGTCGAAATGAAAGCCATCCTCGCTGCCTGCCTCGCCGCCAGCTCGGCCGCAGGTTTCGCTCACGCCCAGACGTCGACGCTGCAGGACTTCACCGCGGCGATGGCACCGCTGCCCGGCATGACGATCTACACGGCAAAGGAGATCGTCACGATGGATGCCAGCCGCCCGACGGCCACGGCGGTGGCCGTCGTCGGCGAGCGCATCTTCGCCGTCGGCACGCTGGAGGGGCTGCAGCGGACCGCGGGTACGCAGCCGTACACCGTCGACCGGACGTTCGCGAACAAGGTGATCACGCCGGGGCTGATCGCCCAGCACATGCATCCGGCGCTCGCAGCGCTGACGATGAAGACGGAGATCATCTCCATCGAAGACTGGGTGCTGCCGACCGGCACGATCCCTGGCGTGCGCGACCGCGGCGGCTACCTCAAGCGGCTGCGTGAAGCGGAGGCGAAGCTCGCCGATCCGGACGCGCTGCTCGTCACCTGGGGATACCACCCGTATTTCCACGGCACGCTAACCCGCAAGGACCTCGACGCAATCAGCGCGCGACGCCCGATCTTGCTCTGGCACCGCTCCGTGCACGAGTTCGTCCTGAACACGCCGGCGCTCGCGAAGTACGGCCTCGACGCCGCGTTCATCGCGAAGCAGGCGGCGAGCGCGCAGAAGATGATGGTCCTCGCCGACGGACACTTCTGGGAACAGGGCATGTTCCCGATCCTGCCGCAGATTTTGCCGGCGTTCGCGACCCCCGAGCGGCTGCGCGGCGGCCTCGAGTTCATGAAGACGTATGTGCACGCGAACGGCATCACCGCCATCTGCGACCCGGGCGCGGTACCGGTCAAGGCACTGCAGGATGCGCAGAACGCCGTGTTCGGCGGCGCCGACACGCCGTTCCACGACTACCTGATCGCCGACGGCAAGACGATGGGCGAGCGCTTCGGCGCCGGCGACCTCATCGGGGAGACCGAAAAGCTGTACGTACTCGGTTCGGGAAACACGTCATACCTGACCAAGCAGGCGAAGCTCTTCGCCGACGGCGCGATCTTCTCGCAGAACATGCAGCTGAGGGACGGCTATCTCGACGGTCACAAGGGCAGCTGGATGATGGATCCCGACCTGTTCGCCAAGGTCTTCCGGAAGTACTGGGAGGCCGGGTGGCAGATCCACGTCCACCAGAACGGCGACGCCGGCCTCGACATGCTGCTGGACAGCCTCGAGGACAACATGCGCCGGACGCCGCGGTACGACCATCGGACAGTCGTCGTGCACTTCGGCTTCTCGGCCAAGGACCAGGTCGAGCGTATCAAGCGGCTGGGCGCGATCGTCAGCGCGAACCCGTATTACGTCACGGCGCTGGCCGACAAGTACAGCGAGTCGGGCGTCGGCCCGCAGCGGGCCAACGAGATGGTTCGCCTGGGCGACATCGAGCGCGCCGGACTCCACTACTCGCTGCACGACGACATGCCGATGGCCCCGTCGCAGCCGCTGCTGCTGATGCACGCCGCCGTGAACCGCACGACGTTCTCGGGCCGCGTCGCGGGACCCGACCAGCGCATCAGCCGCGAAGGCGCGCTGCGAGCGGTGACGATCGAAGCCGCCCATTCGCTGCGGCTGGAGAAGAAAATGGGGAGCATAGAGCCCGGGAAACTCGCGAACTTCACTGTGCTCGACGAAAACCCCGTCACCGTCGCGCCCGATAAGATCAAGGAGATCCGGATCTGGGGCACGGTCTACAAGGGTCGCGTGGCCCCGGTGCCGCGTACCGTTGCGGGTCAACGGACCGCGATCGGACCGATCGATCCGTGGCTTCCTTCGGACGCCGCTCAGGCGGTCGCCGCGGGCGAAGTCGACGCCGACGGCGGCGCCCACCACACGGGCTGCGAGCTCAATCGCTTCCTCGTCGCGGCGGTCGATCCGTTGCCCGCGAGCCGCGCCGACGCCCCCGGCACCGACTGAGCGTCGGCGGTAGCCAGAGCTTCGATTTTCGGATAGCGGTGAGAGGGACGGCCGCACGCCGGAGGCCTCTCCCGCGAGCGTGGCGCTCTTCAGCCGGCAATCCGCGAAGGGAGCGAGAACGAGAACGTCGCTCCCCGATCGAGCTCCCCTTTCGCAAAGACGCGGCCGCCGTGGCGCGTGACGATCCGCCGGACGAGAGCGAGACCCACGCCGGTCCCCTCGAACTCGTTGTGCTCATGGAGCCGGTGGAACACACCGAAGAGCTTGTCGACGTATCTCATGTCGAACCCGACCCCATTATCACGGACCCGGTACACCGACTCGTCGCCCATCACGCTCCCCTCGATCCGGATCTCGGGCCGCTCGCGCATCGCCGAGAACTTCACCGCGTTCGACAGCAGGTTCTCCCAGACCTGCCCCAGGAGGACGGCGTCGCCGTTG
>CAIMWE010000170.1 GCA_903845115.1 uncultured Acidobacteriota bacterium
CCGCGAAGGCCCCGGCGAGCGCGGCCGCCTGGAGCGTCTCCGAGAAGCTCCAGGCCGCGTAGCTCCCCAGGGGCGAGCCGAGCCCGGTCAGGAGGATCGCGAGCGAGGCGCCCCGGTCTCCGGCTCCCAGGAGGCGGGCCGCGCGCCCCGATAGCCACGCCGCGAGGAGGGCGAGGCAGAAAGGGGCGAGGAGGAAGAGCGGGCCCGACCGGCCGGGGCCCAGCGCCTTCTCCACCCAGGGGGCGGCGAATGAGGCCGGGACCTGCGCGAAGGACATCCCCATGCCGTACCGGGAGACGGCGTCGCCCTCCTTCCGGAAGAGCGCCCGGGGCGCCTGGGGACCGGCCGCCATTCCGATCTCGCCGGTCTCCGCGATCGCGACCGCCGTCTTGAGGATCTGCCACGAGTCCGAGGGGCGGTCGGCGAAGCGGTCGTCCATCGTCCCGGCCAGGACGACGGCGACCGCGAGGAGGGGGCCGTGCCGCCGGAGCAGGCCCCAGGACTGCGAAGGCCCGCCTCTCGTCCCCTTCACGCCGCGTCCGGTCCGGGGACAACCGGCTCCGGATCAGAAGACGTCATGGTCGCCGTACCGGTAGTCGAACGACGCGAGGGCCGGGCCGAGGGGATAGTCCGGGTCGACCGGGATCAGCTCGAGGCAGCAGTCGGACGGCAGCTCCGAGAGCCCCAGCTCGGCGGCGCGCGCCGCCAGCGTCCCGCGGCGCGACGCCCGCACCTCGAGGGTGCGCGCGCCTTCGGCGGCCGCCAGGGCGGCGGCGGCCTCCAGGAGGTCGGGCACCGTCCCGGACGACTCGTCGAGGGCCTGCAGGTCAACGACGAGGGCCCGCTCGCCGACCAGCCGGACCACGGCGTACCCCCGCGACGACCGGCCCGGCCCGGAAGCCTCCAGAAGCCGGTAGGTGACGCGGGGGCGCTCGACGAAGCGCCAGTTCAGGAGGGGGGCGGAACGGTCGGTCCGGAGGCCGGGCCTGGCCCGCAGTGCCTCGGCGAGGGGGCGGTGCGGCCCGGAGAAGCGCTCCACCTCGCGGATCGGCTTCAGCCACTGCCGGAGGCGGGAGCGCGGGGCCGCGAGGGCGGGGCGGCTCCACTGTCCGGCCCGCTCGACCGTGAGGAAGCCGAGGACCCGTTCGCCGACCAGCCGGTGGCGGTCGTTCGGGAATCCGAAGTAGAAGGGGATCCCGAGCGCGCGGTTCTCCTCGACGAACCGAGCCCCCAGCTCCCGGTAGGCTCCGTGGCGGCCCAGCTTCCTCGCCTCGGGGGAGGTCATCACGTCGACGCCGGAGGTCCCCGGGAGCTCCTTCCCGTCGCCGACGTAGCGGGTTGCGAAGGCGCCGAAGAAGCCGACCGCTTCCGAATCGAGGAACGCGGCGATCGAGGCGCCCCGGGAGGGATTCCGGTCGTATTTCCACTCCCACTCCCCGGGGCCGGGAGCGGCCCCGAAGACCGAGGCGAACAGGCGGAACAGCGCGGGCCGGTCGGCCTCTTCCGCGCGCCGGACGAGCATGGTCATCGCAGACCGGAATCTAGCAGGTCGGGCCCCCGCTTTTCGTCCGGGGGGCGAATGTCCATCGCATACTCGGGTCCCAACGGGGGAACGATGATCAGCGCCGTCTTCGTCAGCTACCGCTCGGCCGGCCTCGCGAGGGCGGCGATCGAGAGCTTCCGCTCCGAGGCGGCGCGTCTTGCGGAGCCGGCGGAGGTGATCGTGGTGGTCACCTCGGAGGACCCGTCCGAGAGGGACTCCCTGGCCCCCCACGCCGACCGGGCGATCCTGACCCCGCGGAACGCCGGGTTCTCCGGCGGGCTCAACGCGGGGCTCGAGGCCGCTCGCGGAGAGGTCCTCTTCCTCGCGAACCCAGACATCCTCTTCCTCCCCGGGTCGGTCGCGGAGCTCCGGGACGCGGTGGCGGGCCGGGAGCCGGTGGCCGCGGGCCCCGCTTTCTTCTCCGACGAGGGGGCCGCCCTCTTCCAGCCGCCCGCCGACGAACCCCACCCTTTCGAGCTGGTGCGCCGGCGGCTAGGCCGCTCCTCCGGCGCGGCGGGGAGGCTCTTCCGGCGGGACCTCCGCCGGGCGCTGGCCGCGCGCGCGGCGGCGGTTTCGGGTGCGCGAGTGCCCGCCACGGCGCTCCGCGGCGCGCTGGTCGCGACGAACCGGAGGACGATCGACCTCGTCGGCCCCTTCGACGAGGGATACCGTCTCTACTACGAGGAGAACGACTGGCAACGGCGGCTCCGCCACCTGAAGGGACGGCTCGTCTACGCGGGCGGCGCACACGTGGTCCACCTCTACAACCAGAGCGCGCGGACCGAGCCGCGGGCGGGCGGCTGGTTCGCCGCGTCCGAGCGCCGGTACTTCCTCTCGCACTTCGGGGAGTCGGGCCGGAGGGCGCTCGAGGCGCTTCGCTCGTCCCCCGAGGCCGACGGGGAGCCGCGGCTGGAAGAGTTCGGCGACGCCCGGCTCCGGCTCCGCCATCCGCGCGCGGGGGAGACTCCGGTCGCGGTCTCCCCCTCTTCCGCGTTCCGCCCCGTCCTCCTGGCCGGGATTCCGGCGGGGGAGCTGTCGTGGCAGCCGGGGACCGAGGTCCGGGAGGCGATGCGCGGCAGCCGGTGGTTCGCGCGGGCCTTCGACCCCGACACCCTGGAAACCCTCGCCGAGGGCGAGCTCCCGGCCGGTTGACCGGGGCGCTCCCTCTACTTCCGTTCGAGAAAGGCGCGGAGCGTCCACCAGGGAGTGAAGAGCCGCCAGGCGAGGGAGTTCGTCATCTGCGTCACGATGGCGTCGAGACGGTCGCGCTCCTCCCGGATCCGATCCCGTTCATCCTGGGTCCGGTCCCGTTCCCCCCGGGTCCGGTCGAGAGCCGCGGAGAGCTCCCCGCGCTCGGCTTCCATCCGCTCCAGTTCGAGCCGGGCCCGATCCCGGTCGGCGGCCCGTTCGTCCCGCTCCCTCGACAGGGCGGACTCGGCGTCGGCCAGGCGCCGTCCCCGTTCGGCGAGGAGGAGGTCCTTCTCGGCGAGGCTCCGGCGCCCGGCCTCGAGCTCCCGCTCCGAGTTTCCAAGCGCCTCGCGGACCCCAGTCTCGCGTCGGGACGAGGCGTCGATCTCGTCCTCGTGGAGGTTCAGGAGCGCCATCTCGGCCCGGGGCGTGTGGAGGCTCCAGTGCTTGCGGAAGAGCTTCTCGCGGGCCAGCTCCGACACTTCTCCCCGCCAGGGGGAGACGGAAGTGGCGTTCGTCGTGTCGTCCCTGGTCCGGTAGAGCGCCGTCACCTTCCTGATCCGCTCGAACCTCGTGAGGCGGGAGAGGCGGATCAGGAAATCCCAGTCCTCGTAGAGGTCGAACGACTCGTCGAAGCGCCCCGCCTCGAGGAACGTCGAGCGCCGGTGCATGAGGCAGAGGAGCGGGATCGTGTTCGAGAAGAGGAGCCGCTCCGGGTCGAAGGCGTAGTCGAAGACGGCCCCGCGGCTCGCCTCACGGTATTCGCCGCCCTCCGCGTGCACCTGGCGGACGAGAAGGGCCGAGGTGAAGGCGGCGTGGAAGTGGGCCTGGCCTTCCAGGACTCCCACCAGCGTCTCGAGGTGGTCGGAAAGGAAGAGGTCGTCGTCGTCCAGGTAGGCGATCCACTTCCCGGCCGCGGCCTCCGCGCCGAAGTTCGCGGCCCTCGCCCGCCCGTGCGGGGGGCCCGGCGACACCACGCGGACCCGGAGACCATCGACCGCGGTTCCCGCGCTTTCCAGGGGAACGTCGGAGTCGTTGACCACCACGACCTCGAAGTCGCGGAACGTCTGGGAAGCGAGGCTGGCGAGCGCCTCGCGGAGGAGACCCGGGCGGTCTTTCGTGCGGACGATGACGGAGACGGCTGGGGGAACGGGGCGCGGCCCCTGGGGCGCTTCCACTCGAGAGCAGTCTCTTCGCGCCCCGCGGAGGTGTCAAGGAGAGGCGGCCGGGCCCCGGATGACCGAATAGAATGGCGGGACGGTGACGCGCCAATCCGAGGCGGGCAAGTACCCCGAACGAGAGCTGATCCCGTACGAGGCGTCCCGCTTCTCCGCGCGAAGGGCCGTCGTCCTGGCTCCCCACGCCGACGACGAGGTGTTTGGCTGCGGGGGGGCGATCGCGGCGCTCCGCGAGGATGGGGCGGAGGTCCGGGTGCTGGTCGTCTCCGACGGCGCGGGCGACGAGCCCGATCCGGCGCGGCGGAAGGAGATCGCCCGGGTGCGGCTGGCCGAATCGGGCGCGGCGCTGTCGCACCTCGGAGGCGCGCCGGTCGAGGGGGGCGGCTTCCCCGACCGGGGGCTGGGAGACCGGGTCGAGGAGATCGCGGTGTGGATCGAAGCCTGCGTCTCTTCCTTCGCGCCGGACCTGGTCCTCCTCCCTTCGCCGGTGGAGATTCACCCGGACCACCGGGCCGTGGCGGAGGCGTTCCACGCGGCGTGCCGGGGGCCGCGGGGGGCCGCGCTCCGCGCCGCCACCTTGGCGTTCTTCGAGATCTCCCAGCCGATCCGGCCGAACTTCCTCCTCGACGCCACCCGGTACGTCGAGGCGAAGGACCGGGCGATGGAGGCGTACGCGTCCCAGCTCGGCGGCCACGACTACCCGGCCTTCGTCCGGGGCCTGAATTCCTACCGGCGGATGACCCTCCCCAGGGCCGTGGCGGCGGCGGAGGGGTACTTCGTCCTCTCCGGCGAGCGGTATTCGGATTCGCGATTGGACGACGTGGCCGTATTGATCGGTCCTGCCCGTCCCCGAAAGGGGAGGCAACCAGCTTGCATGAATTCGCTTCGGGAGGTCGTCATGAAAGTGCGAAGACTCTTCCTCGTCCTCTTTCTGGGGCTCCTGAGCGCCGCACTGCCATCGGCGATCGCGGAGGCGAAGGGCCAGGGCGGCGGGGGGAGCGGCGGCCACGCCACGGCCGGCGGCGGCAGCCACGGGGGCCCGCAGGGCGGGTACCGCGGCGGAGGGCACGGCGGCTACTACCGCGGCCACGGCGGCTACTACGGCGGGTATTACGGCGGCTGGTGGGGCCCCGGGTACGGCTGGGGCTGGGGATGGGGCGGCTATGGCCCCTGGCCCTACTACGGCGGTGTCGTCTACTCCTCCTCGGACGCGCGGCCGGCGGTTTCCAGCCGCTTCGCGGCCGTCGACGTCGAGGTGAAGCCGGATTCGGCCGAGGTCTTCCTGGACGGAACCTACATCGGGAAGGCGGACGACTTCGACGGCTTCCCCGGCTTTCTCTACCTCCTCCCGGGCAAGTACCGGCTCGAGCTCAAGCACCCGCTCTACGAGCCGGTCGCGGTCGACGTGGAAGTGGCCCGCGGCCAGAAGGTGGAGGTCTCGCGCGAGATGAAGCTGCTGCCCGGGAAGGGGAAGCTCGATGCGTTCGATCCTCCCGACCGCGGGACGCCGCTGGGCCGCGTGTTCGGCTCCCACGCCACGCCGGTCGACCCGAGGCCGGCGCAGAAGCGGCAGGGCCCCGCGTGGCGCTCCGAAGAGGGGGGCGAGTACGGGATCGACACGCAGATGGACCGGGGCGACGCTCTGCCCGCTCCGGCGAAGCCGGCCCCCCGGAAGACCTACCGGCCGCGGATCGACTGGGCGGTCTCTCCCGACGACGCCTCCGTCTACCTCGACGACCGGTTCGTGGGAGCCGCCGAGGAGCTGAACGCCGGCGGTGGGACGAGGATCGAGGCGGGTCGCCACACGGTCACGGTGGTGAGGCCGGGGTTCAAGACGAAGACGTTCGAGGTCGAGGTGAAGCCGTCGGCCCCGCTGAAGGTCGTCGTCGAGCTGGAGA
>CAIMWE010000171.1 GCA_903845115.1 uncultured Acidobacteriota bacterium
AGCATATGGCACCTTCTTTTCGCTCTGGCGTTAACCACGCACGACCACCATTTAGGCAGGCCTGATGGGCTCTCGCCGTCGCCTGAGGCCCCGTCGACGTCAACGCCCCTCTTCGCCTTCTGCGTACTCGCATAGAATCTGCGAGCAGGCCCTCGATGACCGTCTCGCTGACCGCGGCATATCGCCCTGTGGCCGAGGGCTTCGTGGCCTTCGTCGAGGAGCTACCTGGCTCCAATGCTCAGGGAGCGACGCTCGAGGAGGCGCGCCAGAATCTCCAGGAGGCCGTCACGCTGGTCCTGGAGGCCAATCGAGCGTTGTCCGAGGTGGACCTCGGCATCCCCGCTCCACGACCCGAATAGGGAGCAGCGTCCAGTCCCTCGGCAGGAGGTCCCCTCTCGAACGTCAGCCAGCTCCCGTGTTCGCTGACGCGCCGTCGCGCGTCAGCGAAGGAGCCGGACCGCCCCGGCCTGGAGGACCGCTTCCCGGTTGGGCACCTTCCCGGCCAGGAGCCGGAGGAGCTTCGGCCAGAATCTGGGCTCCGCTTCCCGGCCCTGAAAGCTCGCGAACCACTCCTCGGGCTTCATCCCGCGGAGGCTCCCGCGGTGACGGAGGATCTTCTCGCACAGGTCCGGACGCTCGTTCCCCGCGAGGTCGAAGAACAACGCCTTCGAGCCCCCCTCGGTCCGGTGGACGAGAAGCACCCCGGCAGCGTCCTCCCCCGCCTTCGGGAGCTTCAGGATCCCCGCGCGTCCCCTGGAACCGTCCTCCAGCTCCTGGAAGATCCCCTCGACGAGCGGGTGTCCGGAGGCGAAGAAGTCGAGCTCCTCCCGCGCCACGGCCTCGTCGCGCGAGAAGCTCCCGAGGAAACGGGAGCCGCCGGGGACGCCGGGCAGGTGCTCGAGGATCGCCCCGCCCCCGAACTCGATGTACCAGCACTTCTTCCCGGGACGGTCCACCGTCTCGAAGCCGAAGATGGCGCAGGCCTCCAGGACGAACCGCTCCATCGCCTCGTCGAGGTGGCCCGGGACGCGGGCGAGGATCCCGGCGGACATCGCGGCCTCGTATCCGCCCGCGTGCAGGTGGTGGTAGATCCCGGTGGCCCGGGCCGTCGCCGCCTCCCGGACCTGCCGCGCGAGCGCGTCGACCTGGAGGGCCCCCTTGCCGACGCGGTCGAGTCGGCGAGCCTTGCCGATCGCGGCCTCGACGCTCGCCAGCGACCGCTCCAGCCCTCCCAGCGGCTCGCTGAAGAGCCCGATCTCCTCGTAGAGCTTCACGAGCTGGGCGCCGAAGCCGGACGGGGGCCGGAAGTAGACGATCTCCACCGGCGTCTTCCGGCTGATCCGGTCGAGCCGCCCGATGCGCTGCTCCACCGACGCCG
The DNA here is from genome assembly GCA_903845115.1 of uncultured Acidobacteriota bacterium. Lineage (GTDB taxonomy): Bacteria > Acidobacteriota > Thermoanaerobaculia > UBA5066 > UBA5066 > CAIMWE01. Next base: position 1,379 of record CAIMWE010000171.1, read on the forward strand.
GGTCGTCCGGAAGGTCGAAGAGGACCAGCCGGCGGCAGAACTCGAAGTTGCGCCCCTCTCCGCCGCACTCGGTGGCGACGAGGAAGAGCGGCCCGTCGGGGCGGCGGAACTCGGCCACCTCCAGGTCGCGACGCTCGGCCGTCAGCTCCTCGTGGAAGACCGCGACGCGGCGGCGGGTCGCCGACTCGAGGACCTCCTTCAGCGCGGTCAGCGTCCCCCGCTCGTGGCAAAAGACGAGGACCTTCCCCTCCTCGGCCCCGCCGGGCGCGAAGAGAGGCGCTTTCTGGACGAGCCACTCGACCCGCGGGTCCGACTGGTCCCGGCGATCCCCGGACAGCAGCTCGGACTCCGGGACCCGCGGGAGGTCGACGGGCAAGGGGACCCGGGGCGGCAGGCCCCCGATGTCGACCCTCCGCGTCGCGCTGGTGCACGGCGGCAGCGGACGCCCTGCCGAGAGCGCGCCGAGAAAGTCCTCTTCCGACGGGTAGGCCTCCGGCCGGATCAGCTCGAGGAGGCGGAAGAAGCCGTGGGCGTCGGCCTCGAGCGGCGTCGCCGAAAGGAGGAGGAGGTGCTTCGTGGCCGCGGCGAGCGGCGCGATCGCGCGGTAGGCGTCGTTGCCTCCGTCGGTCCGTCCCCGCTCGAGCCGGTGGGCCTCGTCCACGACGAGGAGGTCGAGGCCGGCGGCGGCCGCCTGCTTGACGAGCGCCGGCTCCTGCTCGAGGTCCTCGAGCGGAACCACCATGTGCGGGTGGGCCTCGAACGGGTTGAAGGCCGCCCCGTGCTCCTTCGCCACGTCCTCGCGCCGCTTCTGGTCCAGGAGGACGAACGTCTGGTGGAACTTCCGGTACAGCTCGCCGAGCCACTGGATCGTCAGCGTCGACGGGGCGACGACGACCGCGCGGTCCGCGCGGTTCGTCCGGAGGAGCCGGGAGAGGATCAGGCACGCCTCGATGGTCTTCCCGAGCCCGACTTCGTCCGCCAGGAGCCACCGCACCGGGTCGGCCGCGGTGGCCCGCTCGGCGACGTGGAGCTGGTGAGGGAAGAGCACGAGGCGCCCTCCGAGGAACGAGCCGAGGCCTCGAGCCGTCCGCGTCCTGGCGAGGAGCGCCCCGTCGAGCCGGTTCCGGAAGGCCGCGCCCCGGTCCACCTGGAGGGCCCCCAGCCGTTCGATCGGGTCGGCCGGCAGCTCCAGCGGCCAGAGTCCCGCGTCCGGCACCATCTCTCCCGAGGCGAGCCGCCAGGAGGGGGCGGCGTCCCGCGAGGAGCCGGCGACCTTCCCGACGATCCGGGACTCGACGCCCGTGGCCTCCACGCGGACCCAGAGGCCCGGCCCGAGCACCAGGGGCCGGAGGGCCATGTCGGTGGCGGCGAACGTCAGACGGGTGCCATCCCGAGGGAAGAGCACGGTGACCCGCCGCCCCGACACCTCCTCCACCTTGCCCGGCCCGAGGTCGGGGTTGAACGTGTGGACGAGGCGATCGTCGACGCGGAACGGGCGAAGCGGCTCGGCCATGAGAGAGGGGAAAGCCCCCGCCTCAAGCCCCGAGCGCGGCGCGGATCTCGGACTCCAGGACCCCGGCCCGGATCTCCCGGAGGTCGTAGCGGACGCGCACCGCCGGCTTGTCGATCTTCAGCACCCGCGTGAGGTCGATCGGCGTTCCGACGATCACGACTTCGCACGGCGTTTTCCGGATCGTCTCCTCCAGCTCGGCGATCTGCTCGGCGCCGTACCCCATCGCCGGGAGGATCCCCGCCGCGTTGGGGTATTTCTCGTACGTGGCGGCGATCGACCCCGAGGCGTACGGGACGGGGTCGACGATCGACGCGGCCCCCGCGCTCCGGGCGGCCACCGTCCCCGCCCCGTAGCTCATCCCGCCGTGCGTCAGCGTCGGGCCGTCCTCGATGACGAGGGCGTGCTTCCCCCGCACGAGCGACGGGTCGGAGCAGGTCACGGGAGATTCCGCCCGCAGGCAGGTCGCCATCGGGTTCAGCGTGACGGCGGAGCTCTCCACCTTCCGGACCTCCGCCTCCGCAGCCGTGTCGCACTTGTTGATCAGGATGACGTCGGCCATCCGGAAGTTCGTCTCGCCCGGGTGGTAGCGGCTCTCGTGGCCGGCCCGGTGAGGATCGGCGACGCAGACGTGGAAGGTGGGGGCGTAGAACGGCATGTCGTTGTTGCCCCCGTCCCAGAGGATGACGTCGGCCTCGGTCGCCGCCTTCGCGAGGATCTGCCCGTAGTCGACCCCGGCGTAGACGACGAACCCGTTGTCCAGGTGGGGCTCGTACTCCTCGCGCTCCTCGATCGTGCAGAGCTCCCGGTCCAGGTCGGCATACGTCGCGAACCGCTGGCACGCCTGCGCGGCGAGATCGCCGTAGGGCATCGGGTGCCGCACGGCCACGACCCGTTTCCCGAGCTTCCTGAGGATCGTCGAGATGTAGCGGGTCGTCTGGCTCTTGCCCGCCCCCGTCCTCACCGCGGTCACCGCGATCACCGGAACGGGGGAGGCGAGCATCGTCCGGCGGGCGGAGAGGAGCTCGAAGTCGGCGCCGGCCGCGATGCAGAGCGACGCCAGGTGCATCACCTGCTCGTGCGACACGTCCGAATACGAGAAGACCGCGGCGTCGATCTTCTCCTCGCGGATCAGGCGCGGGAGCAGGTCCTCGGCCACGATCGGGATCCCTTCCGGATAGAGGGGCCCCGCGAGGACGGCCGGGTAGCGGCGCCCCGAGATCCCGGGGATCTGGGTCGCGGTGAACGCCACGACGAGCGTTCCGGGGTCCTCGCGGTAGACCGTGTTGAAGTTGTGAAAATCACGCCCAGCGGCGCCGAGGATCGCCACCCGTTTCCGCTCTCGCTGCATGAAGAGGCCCTTTCTCCGGCGCGGGAAGGGGGATCCCGCGGTCCCGCGGACCAGCCCCTCCCCACTCGACCCGGAGATTCTACCCGGCCGGGGGCCGCGAGCCCGCGGCCCCCACGCCCATGAGTCATTTGATCCATTGGCAAAAAGGCATTAACGCGGCTCAAATACCGTACACTCAAGGATTCAAACCCTGGACAGCTGGAACCGAACGAAAGTCTGATGGAGGCCTCCGTGGATCTCGAACACCTTCTCTCGACCGCCCGCCAGTACGACGCCCCGGCTTCCCTGAAGGCTCAGGCGTTCCTCTCGAATTACGCGGCCGAGTACCGGCTCAGCGTCGAGAATCCCTTCGGGTTCTGGGGAACCTGGGCCCAGCGGTTCTCCTGGTTCCAGCACTGGAACACGGTCCTGGAGTGGAACTTCCCGGACCACAAGTGGTTCGTCGGGGCGAAGACCAACATCACCTGGAACGCCCTCGACCGGCACGCGGACGGCGCGAACCGGAACAAGCTCGCCCTGATCTGGATCGGGGAGGACGGAGCCGAGCGCAAGGTCACGTACGGAGAGCTCCGGAACATGGTGTCGCGCTTCGCGACCGGCCTCAAGGCGTCCGGAGTCGAGAAGGGCGACCGGGTCATCATCTACATGCCCCTCACCGTGGAGGGGGTCATCTCAATGCTCGCCTGCGCCCGGATCGGCGCCGTCCACTCCGTCGTCTACGCCGGCCTCGGCGTCGCGGCGCTGAAGGACCGGATCCTCGACGCGGGCGCCAAGGTCGTCATCGCGGGCGACCTGGCCTACCGGCGGGGCAAGAAGGTCGACCTCCGGTCGATCGTCGAGCAGGCGACGGCCGACCTCCCGCTCCACAAGATCATCTGGTTCCAGCGGAAGGCGAAGGCCGAGCTGACCCGGCGCGAGGCCGACTTCGACGAGATGCTGTGGGGAAACCGCCCCGAGACCGGCCCCGAGCCGCTCGACTCCGAGCACCCGCTGTTCATCCTGTACACGTCCGGTTCGACCGGGAAGCCCCGCGGAGTCGTCCACGTCCACGGCGGCTTCATGGTCGGCACCAGCTATCACTTCCGGACCTTCTTCGACGTCAAGGACGGCGACATCTTCTGGTCCACGTCGGACATCGGGTGGATCGTCGGCCACTCCTACATCGTCTACGCCCCTCTGGTGGAGGGGGTCACCACGCTGATCCGGGAAGGGGCCCCCGACTTCCCGAACCCGGGCGCCTTCTGGCAGATCGTCGAGCGGTTCGGCGTCAACGTCATGTTCACGGCGCCGACGGCCATCCGGATGTTCATGAAGTTCGGCCCCGAGTTTCCGAAGAAGTACGACCTCTCGACGCTCCGGCTCCTCACGGTGGCCGGCGAGCCGCTCAATCCCGAGGCATGGCGCTGGGCGAACGAGCACCTCGTGGACGAGGGACGGCGCGGCTTCGTCGTCGACAACTGGTGGCAGACCGAACTGGGCGGGCCGACGATCGGGACCCCCCTGACCCTTCCGGCCAAGCCCGGTGCCGCCGGGGTGGCGCTCCCCGGCGTGCAGGCCGGGATCGTCGACAACCAGGGGAAAGACGTGGGGCCCGGCAAGGGGGGCAACTTCGTCCTCAAGAACCCCTTCCCCCACATGATGCGGGCCGTCTGGGGCCAGCCCGAGCGCTACGCCGAGTATTTCAACAAGCTCCCGGGCAACTTCTACAACGCGGGAGACGTCGCGACGGTGGATGCGGACGGTTACTACACCTTCCTCGGCCGCAGCGACGACGTTCTCAACGTCGCGGGGCACCGGATCGGAACCGCCGACGTCGAGTCGGCCTTCGTCTCGCACCCGTCTGTCGCCGAGGCCGCCGTCATCGGCGTCCCCGACCCGGTCAAGGGGGAGGCGATCAGGGCGTACATCGTCCTTCGCTCCGGCCAGGAGGCCAGCGAGGACCTGCGCGACGCCCTCGTCGCCCACGTCCGCCGCGAGCTCGGCGCCATCGCGACGCCGACCGAGACGAACTTCGTCGACAAGCTCCCCAAGACCCGGAGCGGCAAGATCCTCCGGCGCGTCCTCAAGGCCCAGGCGATGGGCCTCGACCCCGGCGACATCTCCACGATCGAGGAGTAGCCCGCCGGGCGTCTTCTCCGACCACACGCCACGGAACCCAGGGGGGCGCCATCCCGGCGCCCCCTTTTCTCGTCTCCGCTCCTCAGCTCCCACCCTCTCTCCCATCCCGGAGGGGTAGCGGAGGACGAAGTCCGACGCGCAGGGGAACCGCCTCGTGGTTCCCCTGATCCAGGTTGGCCGCCCTCGGCAGAGGCGCGAAGCGGCTCTGGTAGCGGAGGACGAAGTCCGACGCGCAGGGGAACCGCCGCGTGGTTCCCCTGATCCAGGTTGGCCGCCCTCGGCAGAGGCGCGAAGCGGCGCAAAGCGCCTCTGAGCGCCTGACCTCAGGCGCCCAGCGCCCGCTCCAGGTCCTCCACGAGGTCGTCGGCATGCTCCAGCCCGATGGAAAGGCGCACGAGGTCCTGGGGCGTCGTCGAGTGGACCCCCTCGCTCGAGGCGCGGTGCTCGATCAGGCTCTCGAAGCCCCCCAGCGAGGTCGCCCTCGTGAAGAGCTTCACCCTGGCGACGGCCCCCAGAGCCGCTTCCCGTCCCGCCTTCAGCTGGAACGAGATCATGGCTCCGAACGCCTCCATCTGGCGCCGGGCGGCGCCGTGCCCCGGATGGGACGGGAGGCCCGGATAGTGGACGGCGGAGACGGCCGGGTGGCGCGCGAGGGCCGCCGCCACCAGGCCGGCGCTCGCGCTCTGCGCGCGAACCCGGACGGCGAGGGTCCGCAACCCCCTCAGGACGAGCCAGGAGTCGAATGGCGACGCGATGGCGCCCCCGATGTGGCGGACGTGACTGGTCTTCTCGAACAGCGGCCCGCGGCGCGAGAAGACGAGGGCTCCGCCCGCGACGTCGCTGTGCCCCCCGATGTACTTCGTCGTGGCGTGGAGGACGACGTCGGCCCCCAGCTCGAGCGGCCTCTGCAGCACGGGCGTCGCGAAGGTGTTGTCCACCAGGACCGTCGCGCCGCCCTCTCTCGCCCTCGCCGAGGCGGCGCGGATGTCGGTGATCTTCATCAGCGGGTTCGAAGGCGTCTCCAGCCAGACGAGAGCGGCGGGAGCGGCGAGGGCCCGGTCGAGGGCCGCGGGGTCGTCCATCGCGACGAAGACGGTCTCGATCCCCCGCTGGGCCAGGAGGTCGGCGGCTGCCACCCGGTACCCGTAATAGACGTCTTCCGGCAGGAGGACGCGGGCTCCCGCCGGGAGCGTCTCGAGAAGGGCGACCCCCGCGGCCATCCCGGACGCGAAGACGAGCGCGCCCTCGCCCCCCTCGGCGGCGGCGAGGGCCGCCTCCACCCTGTCCTGGGTCGGATTCGATTCCCGGATGTACGTGTGTCCCCCGACCGGCGTGCCGTCTGGGTGACGCGCGAACGTCGTGGAGAGGACGAGCGGAGGGGACACGGCCCCGGTTTCCGGGTCGGGCTCGCCCCCCGCGTGGAGAAGTCGCGTCTCGATTCTCATCGGCAGAGCGTAAACCCCGGAAAGGCGATTCTCATCTCTCGCTGTGAAACAATCCGCCAGTGGTCGTCTCCGCTCTCTTCGCCGTGCTCGCGCTCGTCCAGCCCCCTCCCTCCGAGCCCACCGCGCCGGCCCCTTCCGACGTCGCCGCGGGGGTCGCGAGGGGCCGCGAGGAGCTGGCCCGGTACGTGTGGCGGCTGAAGACCGACATGAAGGTGAACGACAGCCTCCGGATCTCCAAGGTGGAGGACGTCCACCTCGGACCGGACGGCCGGCTGGTCATGCAGAAGACCGTCCGTTTCGAGAGGAAACCCCAACCCACGCCGCTCCCCTACGGCGATCCCCGCAACCGCTACGAGTCCCCCCCCTCCACGGAGGAGGAGGAGCGGCTGTTCGACGGGGCCCGGGATCTCATGCAGTTCTACGCGAGCCTCTCCCCGGAGCGGGTCGCCGCATGGAGCCAGAAGGCCGACGTCATGCCGCACGACCCCGAGCGAGCAGGCCGCGTGAAATTGCACGGGCGGGGCCTCGGGCGGCCCGAGGACGACGCGGTCGTCTACCTGGACCCCGACACGCGCACCGCCGTCGAGATCGAGGTCAAGACCTCGGTCAGCGCGAGGATCCTGCAGATCGCCTTCCTGAGAGTGTTCTTCGAGCCGCTCAAGACCGCGAGGACGGCCGACGCCCCCCCGATCGTCCCGAAGAAGATCTTCATGAACTTCGACCAGGGCCGGCGCCACGTCACCCTGGAGATGGAGACCTCGGACTTCAGAACCTGGCCGTGAAACGGCCAGGTTCTGAAGGGCCTTTGCTGCAGTGGATAAGGGGAACCCGCGGCCGGGTTCCCCTACGCGCCCCCGGCGCTACCCTTCCGCGCCCCGGATTGGGAGATCGGATCGTCGCTTTCCTCTCGAGTCCGCACGCGCCTGTCGACAGCGAGGCGGGAGCCGAGTGCGGGCGCCGAAGAAGCCCCGAGCACGGCTCCTTTCGGCGCGAAACGCCCCTCTCGCTGCGCCCCTGAGAGGGGGACCGGCTCTTCTTCTCCGCTTAGCGCGTTGCTCGGCGGCAAGGCGGGAGCCGTGCCTGTGCGTCGAGAAGGCCTCGAGCACGGCCCGGGCACCCGTTCGGCCGCGCGCGGAGCGGTGTCGGGTCAGGCGCTCGCGCTGTTTGAGGCCGAAGGCCGAGTTCGCGAGCGCCCCGACTCCGCGAGCACGCGGCCGGTAACGGGTGGGTCGCGCGCAGGGCCGAAGCGACGCACAGGCACGGCGGTTCGCCTGCAAGGTCGTACCTACGAGCTCGATCGGATTCTCTTCTCGGCGGTTCTACGGCGCGTCGCGAAATTCGGTCGTCCGGCTCTCCCTCCCCGGCGGCGCCGACCGTCTACGGGCGGCCGAGGAGGTCGAAGGCGGCGGCGGCCAGGGCCTTCGCCCCGGCGATGTAAGTGCCGGGCCGCTCGGGGGCGAAGAGGGCCGAGTGGAGGGAAGGGAAGGTCTCTCCCGCCGCCCGGGTCGCCGCATGCCGCTTCGGATCGACGGCCCCCACGTGGAAGAGGACGGCCGGGACGCCCGCGCGGCCGTAGGACCCGAAATCCTCGGCGGCCATCAACGGCGGGCCCTCCTTCACGTTCTCCGGCCCGAAGACCTTCGTGAGACTGGCGGCCACCTTCCTCGTGAGCGGCGGGTCGTTGTAGACGGCTTCCAGCGGCTCCGACATGACGATCGCCGGTTCCCTCGGCGCCCCGGCGGCGGCCGCCTCGCCCTTCGCGACCCGTTCGATGGCCACGAGGAGCTGCTTCCGGACCTCCGGCTTGTAGGAGCGGACCGTCAGCTGGAGCTTCGCCTCCGCGGGGATGACGTTGTGCTTCGTCCCCGCGTGGAACGACCCCACCGTGACGACGCCGGGCTCGAGCGGGTCCTTCTCCCTGGAGACGATCGCCTGCATCGCGACCACCGTCCGGGCCGCGAGGAGGATCGGGTCGACCGTCAGGTGAGGCGCGGCGCCGTGGCCACCTCTCCCGAAGAAGGTGATGTCGACCGAATCGACGTTCGCCATGGCGTAGCCGGGCGTGTAGCCGATCGTTCCGACCGGCAGGGAGTCGTGGACGTGGAAGGCGATCGCGGCATCCGGCTTCTGGAACCGCGTGAAGAGGCCGTCCGCCAGCATGGCAGCGGCTCCGCTCCCCGTCTCCTCGGCCGGCTGGGCGATCCACATCAACGTCCCCCGCCAGCTCCCTTTCGCGGCGACGAGAAGTTCGGCCGCCCCGGCCCAGGCGGTCATGTGGACGTCGTGGCCGCAGGCGTGCATCACCGGGATGGGCCGCCCCCCCGCGTCCGTCTCCACGACCGAGCTCGCGTACGGGAGACCGGTCTTCTCCTTGACCGGAAGGCCGTCCAGGTCGGTCCGGACCATGACGACGGGGCCGGCCCCGTTCCGGTAGATCCCGACGACCCCTTTTCCGCCGACCCCTTCCGTCACCTGGAACCCGACCTTCCGGAGGGCGGCCGCCATCTTCGCGGAGGTCTGCTCCTCGCGGCCGGAGAGCTCGGGGGTCTGGTGAAGGTCCAGGTAGAGCCGGTCCATCGCCGGGAGCATCCCGTCGATCGGGGCGAGGAGCGACGAGAGGCCGGGATCCGGGGCCGGGGGCCGCGAGCCCTCGGCGGCGACGAGTACGGCGGGAAGAACGAGGAGGAACGCGATGAAGGCCTCTTTCATCTCTTTTCTCGGGGCGATCCTCGCATGACATGGATCAAATGCATCATCGATTTCGCCGGTGACCGGGCCCTACGTTGATGCAAGACTCGGGATTCTTCCGGAGATGCCCGGCGCCAACGCCTCCACCATCCCTCCGGACGGTCAAGTCAGTACTTCACCTGCCCCGGCGCCGGGCACCTCCCATTTCCCTCCTTCCGGGTTGGCACGCATCCCGCGATGCGTGCTACAGTTTTTTCGAGATGGTGAAGCTCGCCCCTTCCATCCTGTCGGCGGACTTCGCCCGCCTCGAGGGGAGCGCCCGCGAAGCGCTCGCGGCCGGTTCGGACTGGCTCCACGTGGACGTGATGGACGGCCATTTCGTCCCGAACATCACGATCGGGCCAGTCGTCGTCGAGTCGCTCCGGCGGCTGCGCGACGAGACGGGGACGTTCCTCGACGTCCACCTCATGATCGAGGAGCCGGACCGGTACCTGGAAGACTTCGCCCGGGCGGGCGCCGACGGCCTGACGGTTCACGTGGAGGCCTGCCGGCACCTGCACCGGACCGTCCAGGCGATTCACTCCCTGGGGCTGAAAGCCGGCGTCAGCCTGAACCCGGCCACTCCGGTCTCCTCCCTGGAGGAGATCCTCTGCGACGTCGACCTGGTCCTGGTGATGTCCGTGAACCCGGGCTTCGGGGGACAGAGCTACATCCCCGGGAGCACCTCGAAGATCGAGCGCATCCGGACCCTGCTCGAGCGGTCGGGGTCCCCGGCCTGGCTCGAGGTGGACGGGGGGATCAAGCCTTCGAACGCCGCCGAGGCCGTCTCGGCCGGGGCGACGGTCCTGGTGGCCGGCTCGGCCGTCTTCCGGGGCGACGTCCGGGCCAACGTGAAGGCCCTCCGGGCCTCCGCCGAGATCCGGCCGCCGGCCCGCCGAGGTTAAGATCGGGGTCCTTCTTCGGGACACCCGGAGAATCCGTGAGGGAAGAATGAGCATCGACATGAACTCCCTGGAGCCGAAGCTTCTCTGGAAACACTTCCTCGCCCTCTCCGCGATCCCGCGGGGGTCGAAGAACGAGGAGGCCGTGTCCCGCCACGTGGCGGACGAGGGCAAACGCCTCGGCCTCCCCGTGAAGCAGGACTCGGTCGGAAACGTCCTGATCACGAAGCCCGCGACCAGGGGGAAGGAATCGGCCCCGACCACGATTCTGCAGGGACACCTCGACATGGTCTGCGAGAAGAACTCCGACGTGGCCCACGACTTCACGAAGGACCCGATCCGCCTCGTGCGGGACGGCGACTTCATCCGGGCGAGCGGCACCACGCTCGGGGCCGACAACGGGATCGGCTGCGCGGCCGCCCTCGCGGTCCTCGAGTCGACCGACCTCTCGCACGGGCCGCTCGAGTGTCTCTTCACGATCGACGAGGAGACCGGGCTCACCGGCGCCTTCCACCTCTCCGCCGACTTCCTGCGTGGGACGAGGATGCTGAACCTCGACACGGAAGAGGAGGGGGCGGTCTACATCGGTTGCGCCGGCGGCATGGACTCCATCGCCACCACCAGGGCGACCCTCGTGGCGCCGGGACCGGGAAAGAAGGCGTTCCGCGTGAAGGTGATCGGGCTCCGCGGCGGCCACTCCGGCGTCGACATCCACGAGGGGCGAGCGAACGCTCTCAAGTTCCTGGGCCGCGTCCTCCGCCAGACCCTGACCCCGTTCGGCCTCGAGGTGGCGGCGCTCGACGGCGGCAGCAAGCGGAACGCGATCCCGCGCGAGGCCTTCGCGGTCGTCACCATGGACCCGGCGAAGGCGGGGGATCTCGCGAAGGCCCTGGCGGTCCTCACGGGTGAGCTGCGGGCCGAGTACGGGAAGATCGAGCCGGGCATCTCGATCGAGGTCGAGCCGTTCGCTCAGGCCCCCGCCAAGGTTTTCTCGGGGACCGATGCCCGTCGCGTCGCGAGCTTCCTCCACGCGTCGCTCCACGGCATGCTGGCGATGTCGCCCGACATCCCGAACCTCGTCCAGACCTCCACCAACCTCGCGATCATCGAGACCGCCGGGGAGACCGTCACGGTCTCGATGAGCCACCGGAGCTCGGTCGACTCGGCCAAGAAGGACGTCGGCCACATGATCGCGGCGCACTGCGAGCTGGCCGGCTTCACGGTCGTGCAGGGCGACGGGTACCCGGGATGGGCCCCGAACGTCCACTCCCCGCTCCTGCAGCAGGCGAAGGAGGTCCACGCCCGGGTCTTCGGCAAGGTGCCGGAGGTGAAGGCGATCCATGCCGGTCTCGAGTGCGGGATCATCGGCGAGAAGTACCCGGGGCTCGACGTGATCTCGTTCGGGCCCACGATCCAGAACGCCCACTCGCCCACCGAGCAGGTCTCGATCCCCTCGGTCGCGGGATTCTGGAAGTACCTCTCGGCGATGCTCGCCGCCGCTTGAGGCCCGTCAGCCCGATGGCCAGCCTCCACGACACGATCCGGCAGACGCTCGAGCCGCTCGCCCAGGCCCCGATCCCCGACGACCCGGACGCGTCGCTCTTCGACCTCGGGGTGATCGACTCCTTCGGCCTGATGGACGCGATCGCTCAGCTGGAGGAGGCCCTCGGGGTGAAGGTGCCGGATTCCGACCTGAACCCGCGCCGGTTCGAGACGCTCGCGAAGGTCGAACGTTACTTCGCGTCGCGTCTCGCCTCCGGCGGTTGATGACCCACCTGGCCGGCTTCGGCGCGGCGCTCCCCGGGACGGTCGTCGCGAACGCCGCCCTGGCGGAGGAGTTCCAGGTCCCGGAGGAGTGGATCCTCTCGGTCACCGGGATCCGCGAACGTCGCCGCGCGGCCGGCCAGGAGACCCCCGCGAGCCTCGCCGAGGCCGCCGCACGGATAGCCCTCGACGCCTCCGGACTGCTTCCCACCCAGCTCGGCGCGATCGTCGTCGGCAGCGGGTCGTCTCCCCGGCAGTTTCCAGGGATCTCCGCCGAGCTCCAGCGGCGCCTCGCGGCCCCGGGCATCCCGGCCTTCGACGTCCCCCTCGCCAGCTCGGGCTCCCTCGTCGCCCTGGCCCTCGCGGCCGACCTCGCTCCCAGGTACGGCCCCGTGCTCGTGGCGGGGGCGGAGGTGATGTCGCGGATCCTGGACCGCCCTCCGCGATCGAAGGAGACCTCGATCCTCTTCGGCGACGGCGCCGGCGCCGTGGTCGTCGCGCCGGGTCCGGGTCCGGTCGAGCTGACCGACGTCCGGTTCGCCTGCGACGGAGCGCTCGGCGACGACCTCTCCCTCGAGCCGGGCGCGCCGCTCGTCATGAACGGCCGGACCGTGATTCTCCAGGCGAGCCGGAAGCTCCCGGCCGCTGTCCGCGACCTTCTCGGGCGGGCCGGTCTCCTGCCCGCCGACATCGACCTCTTCGTCTTCCACCAGGCGAACCTCGTCCTCCTCCGGCAGGTCGCGAAGTCCCTGGCCGTCGACGAGTCCCGGCTCTTCGTGAACGTCGACCGGTACGGCAACACCTCGGCGGCCTCCCTCCTCGTCGCCCTTTCCGAGGCGGCGGGCCAGGGCCTCCTCCGGCCCGGCAAGCGGGTCGTCCTGGGAGCGTTCGGGGCCGGGTTCTCCTGGGGCGCCGCCCTCCTCACGGTCCGCGGCTGACCGTCCCGGCGAAGCCGGCTCTCCCCCCTTTCAGCCTTCCGTCTTCCTTCCCGGACGATTCCGCTTGACAGCGCTTTTCCATCGAGACAGAGTCTCGCTCGCCAGCACAACGACAGGTCCCCCGCGCCCTCCGGCGTCCGAGATTCCGGGTGCGCGCTCTCGTGATTCCAGGAATCGACCGAATGAAAGAGGAGGCCATCCGCATGAAGCTCAGAATCGCACCCGCGCTCACCATCCTCGGGGTCGTCGCTCTCGCATCCGCTCCGGCTGCCGTCGCCCAGGAGCAGAGCGGGGCGATGCAGGGCCACCAGGCAGTCCTCCAGGCGCCGGACGACCTCTCCCCCGTCGACGGCGAGGACACCCCGGTCCACATCCACCTGACGCGCGACGCTCGGCCGACGGCGTCGAAGGGGGGGCTCTCGACGGAGGCCAGGCGCACGGCGAACATGACCTACCACGGCGGGAAGATCATGCCGTCCGCGGCCACGAAGGCCATCTTCTGGGGCGCGAGCTGGGCCACCTACACGGGTGACAAGATCACCGGGCTCGATGCCTGGTACGCCGGCTTCAACGCGAGCAATTACTCCAAGACAGGCGGCGAGTACACCGGCACGAACGGCACGACCAACTCGGGGAGTTCGTTCCACCAGGGGCACGTCATCGACACGTCGGCGGCGACGGGCGGCGGGAGCACTTCCGCGATCCTCGCCGAAGTCTGCAAGGTGATCACCAGCCCCGACCCGTCGGGGAACGGCTACTACCCCGTCTACACCGACGTCAAGCGGGGCAACGCCGGCTACTGCGCCTGGCACAGCGCCGGGTCCTGCGGCGGCAAGCCGGTCCAGTTCGCCTTCTTCTTCAACCTCGACGGCGACGCAGGGTGCGACCCCGCGGACACGACCACGGGCCACTCGCAGGGGCTCGCGGCCCTCGCCAACGTGACGGCTCACGAGCTTCTCGAGGCGATGACCGACCCGGCCAGCCCCGGCGCCTGGTACGACTCGTCGGGCGCCGAGAACGGCGACAAGTGCGCCTGGACCTTCAACGTCCCCTCCGTGGTCTTCCCGAACGGCACGAGGTGGAAGGTCCAGGGCGAGTGGTCCAACGCGGCCTACACCGCCGGGACCGGGTACGCGAACAGCAGCGGCCAGAAAGGGTGCCTGGACGGTCACTGAGGACCGGACAGCCCCCCGCCAGGCTTCACGAGCTCCGAAGGCCCGCCCCCGCCTCCCGGCGCCGGCGGGCTTTCTCTCTTCCCTCCTTCGCCGTTCTCCTCCTTCCACTCCCGGTACGCCTCCTGGAGCGCCCCCACGAGCAGCCGGGCGACACGGTCGGAGCCTCCCTTCGTCGTGTGGGTGAAGTCGCCGCTCACCAGGCGGGGCTCCCGCTCGTACCAGCGGGCCATCGTCCCCTCGCCCCCCATCGCCGCGTACGTGTCGAAGAAGGCGCAGCCGGCTTCGGCCGCCACTTGCCGCTGGGCCTCGACGATCTTCGGGATCGACGGCATCGTGACGATCGCCCCGTCCTCCCGTCTCGTCCCGCGGTCCATGGGAGCCATCACGACGATGGAGACGCCGGGGAGCGCCCTGCGGATCCTTGCGATCACCTCGAGCCAGTCGAGGCGGTAGCGGGTCCCGGGGATCCCTTCGTACCCGCTCTCGTTCGTGCCGTAGCTCAGGATCACGAGGTCGCTTCGCCTCGTCGCGAGCGCCTCGATCCACCCTTCCGCGTCGAGGAGCGTCAGCATGTGGACGGCGGCGCCGTTCGCCCCGAGCGCGTCGTAGACGATTCCAGGCCCTTCCCTCTCCAGGACGACTCCGTGGAGCGAGAGGGGGCCGTCCCCCTTTCCCGCGAGGACGACCTTCCGGGCCGCCCTCGGCAGACGGACCGAGAAGGACCCGTCCTTCCTCCGCGGGCCGTCCGTCGAGACCTCCACCGCCGGCTCGTCATCCACCGTCAGGGCGAAATGCCCCCCGCCGGGCCGGACGAGGTAGGTCACCTCGAGCCGCGTGAAGGTCCCCCTCTCCAGCTCGATCTCGGTCCTGGACGACGCTCCCCCGGAGAACGAGACTCCCCCGAGGCCGTGAACGCCGCCGTCCCCCGGGGTCAAGAGAGGGCTGAGCGGCTTCCACCCCGAGGCCCGGAGCGAGACTCCGTCGTGCCCGTACCACCCCCACGGCCGGCCCGCGAGGACGAACCCGTGCCCGGCGTCGCCGTAGGCAGCCTGGAGCCTCACCCTGGCCTCTCCGGAGATCAGGTCTCCGGTGAGCGGGGAGTCTCCGAAGTGGCTGATCCTGGTCACCGCTCCCGGCTCCCGCCGCTCGGTCCTGGAAAGCCGGGCGAAGAACGTGTTCAGGGCCCCGGCCTCGTCCTCGATCTCGACCCCGGCTTCCTCGCGGAGCGGCTCGGCGGAGCGGCGGGCCGAGGGCGGGGCGGGGGGCCGCGGCGGCTCTTCGGCGTCCCGTCCCCGCACCTCGGCGGGCGGCGGGTCCGTCCG
The DNA here is from genome assembly GCA_903845115.1 of uncultured Acidobacteriota bacterium. Lineage (GTDB taxonomy): Bacteria > Acidobacteriota > Thermoanaerobaculia > UBA5066 > UBA5066 > CAIMWE01. The sequence continues at coordinate 16,631 of CAIMWE010000171.1, forward strand.
CGCCGGTCCGGGCGCCGGCGGCTCCGGCGTCCGCCACTGCAGGATCGGGACGCGCCCCCGGACCGACAGGGCGCCGGAGAGGTCGCCGGGCCGCAGGAGACGGTATCTCGCGAGCGGCGGCAGCAGGTAGGGCAGGAGCGCCCCCGCCGCGATCAGGAGGAGCGTCGAGAGCGTTCTCGGGAACTTCCTCGGCGTGCTCGGATTCCGGTCCATGGTCAGAACGCGAAGTAGATGAACGGCGCGACGGCGGAGCCGCTGGCGTGCCGGACCGCCGCCGCCACGGCGAGGAGCGCCGTCGCCTGGGCGGCCGGCGGCAGGAGGACGAACCGGGCCCGGAGGCGTGGCAGCCAGCCCTCCGGCAGGAACTGGACGGCGAGGCCGGCGGCGATCGCCCCCAGGATGGCCGGGGTGACGTTTCCCGCCCCCGTCGTCCCGTCGAACAGGACCCGGAACACGTCCCGCGCCTGGGAGATCGTCGGGCACCGGAAGAAGACCCAGGCGGCCGCGACGAAGTGGAACGTCACGACCGTGCCGAGAGCCCGCCGCCAGCCCGGCACCGCCGGCACCGGGCCCCGGGCAGGACGCCGGGCCGGGCGGAACGACTGGACGAACCGGTGGACGGCGAGCCCGGCCCCGTGCATCACCCCCCAGATCGCGAACGTCCAGGACGCCCCGTGCCAGAGGCCGCCGAGCGCGAACGTGATCACGAGGTTCAGGTAGGGCCAGACCGTCCCCGGCCTCTTCCCCGGCAGCGAGAAGAAGAGGTAGTCGCGGAGCCACGTCGAGAGGGAGATGTGCCAGCGGCGCCAGAACTCCGTCAGGTCCGACGCGCGGTAGGGGGAGTTGAAATTCTCCTTCAGGCGGATCCCGAGGAGAAGGGCCGAACCGATCGCGATGTCGCTGTAGCCCGAGAAGTCGCCCCAGATCTGGACGGCGTACGCGTAGATGCCGACGAGGACTTCCACCGACGTGTAGAGCCCCGGCACGTCGAACACGCGGCTCGTCAGGTTGACGGCGAGCGGGTCGGCGATCAGGCACTTCTTCACGAAGCCCATCGCGATCAGGAGGAGGGCCGCGCTCGCCTCCCCGTCGTCGAACGGCCTCGGCTTCTCGGCCTGGGGAAAGAAGGTGTCGGCCCTCGTGATCGGCCCCGCGAGGAGGGTCGGGAAGAACGACACGAACGCCAGGTAGGCCGGGAACGAAGAGACCGGCTCCCGGTCCCGGCGGTAGACGTCCATCACGTAGCTCATCGACTGGAACGTGTAGAAGGAGATCCCCGCGGCGAGGACGATCCGGAACGGGAGGTCCCGCGCCAGGAGACCGAAGTACTTGGAGAAGACGAGAAGACCCAGGTCGACGACCAGGCTCGCGGTCAGGAGCAGCCGGCGTGCCAGCTTCCGCTCCTCCCGGGAGAGCGCCCTCCCGACGGAGAAGTCGACGAGGGCGGTGACGGTCAGGGGGACCAGGCAGAGGGGGTTCCAGGTCGCGTAGAAGAAGAAACTCGACGCGATCAGGGCCCACACGGCGAGGCGGGGAGAGCCCGCCGCCGCGCGGAAGAGCCCCGCCGCGACCAGGAGGAACAGCAGGTAGACCGGCTCGACCAGGCTCACCGGGCGGCCCGCCACTCCTCGTCGGCCTTCGCCAGACGTTCGAAGAGGAGGCCCGCCAGCCGGGCATACCCGGGACCGGTCAGGTGGACGAGGTCCCGCTGGGCCTTTCCCTCCTTCGCCCAGCGCCGGATCGACCCGCTCCCGCCCATGGCGGCCTGGGCGTCCCAGAACGCGCAGCCGGTGCCCGCTGCCGCGTCCCGGAGCGCCCGGGTGACCAGGGGGGCGTTGCGGGTGATGGTCTGCGCCCCTTGTTTCCGCTTGGCCGCCCGGTCGATCGGGCCCGTGACCAGGATCGAGGCACCGGGGAGGTCTTCCCGCAGGCCGCGGAGAAGCTCCACGGCCCGCGACCGGTAGTCGTTGAAGTCGAAATCGCCGCGCCCCATGTCGTTGGTCCCGTAGGAGACGATCACGAGGCCGGGGTCCGCCTTCCGGAGCAGCGTCCGCCGGAGATCGGGCTGCCACTTCCCGAGCGCGGGCAGCTCGGCGCCGTTCAGCCCGAGCGTGTCCACGACCACCCCCGGCCGGCCGGAGAGGAGGTCGACCCCGAGGATCCGGGTCAGGCCGCCGCAGGCGTCGCGGATCTCGAGCCGGTGGAGGGCGCTTTCCATCGGTGCCGCGCTGTCGATCGCGACCCACCGGTAGGGGGTATCCCCCACGCCGGCATGGCTCAGACGGCAGCACGCCTCGTCCGGGGCCTCGCCGCCCTCCGGAGGGTCGAGGAGGCCGGCGAACTGAGTGATCCCGTCGACCGCGACCGAGAGGCACGCCCCGCCGGAGAGGGTCAGGAGCTCCACCCGGTAGGAGGAGAAGACCCCTTCCAGGCCCGCCGAGCCTTCCGCACCCGTCGGCGCGAGGCCGGTCCCGGACCTTCCGTAGAGGCCGTCTCCCCCGTCCCGGGCCAGTCCGATCGTCTCCCAGCCTCCCGTCGAGAAGCTACGCGCCTGAGCGTGCCGGAAATAGAGCCAGGGCTTGCCCGGCATGACGTATCCGGGGCCGCCGTCGCCGAACCGCTCCTGCAGGAGCCGCCGGAGCTCCCCCGTCCAGTAGTCGGCGGCGACGTGCGAGTCCCCGAAGTGGAGGACCCGCGTCAGCGAGCTCCCGGCCGCTCCCAGCCTGACGAAGAAGGGTCCGAGCGCCTCTCGTCCTTCTATCTCGGCGATCGCGGCCCGGGCGGCCGGCTTCCTGGCGGCTGGCTTCTTAGGGACGGCTTCGACCAGGGCCGGAAGGACGGCCAGCGCTACGCCCACCAGCCATGCGGCCCGCCGAGGGAACGGCTTCAATTCGTCTTCCGCGCCGTGCCGAGGATCGGCGCCGGAGCCGCGCCGGAAGGCTGGTTCGTCAGCCTGACGCGGCCGGACGGATCCCTCTCGAATCGGACGCCTCCCGCGGGGACCGCGGCCGCAGCCGGTATCCGGTTCATCGTCTCCCTTCCGTCGAGCGCTCCGACCAGCAGCCGGGCCAGCCGAAGATAACCGGGGGAAGTGAAATGGACCAGATCTTCCTGAACGAGGGGCGGCCGCTCCGAGCTCCAGGCCCGGACCGCTCCCGCTCCCCCCATCGCCTCGGCCAGGTCGACGAAGAGGGCCCCCTCCTGGCGAGCCGCGGCTCCGAACGAGCGGGAGACCAGCTCCCGGGCGGGGACGGCCGCGATCCCGCCGCTCCTCGTTCGCCGCGCCTGGTCCGGCGGGCCGACCACGACGACGAACGCCGCCGGCAGGGCCCGGCGGACCCTCCCGACCAGCGTGGCCATCTGCTGCGAGAGGAGGCGCGCCTCCGGCTCGAACGTCCTCGCCTCGTTCGTCCCGAACGCCAGGATGACGACTTCGGGGTCGACGGCCTGGAGCTGGGCGAAGAGAGAACTCTCCGGGAGCTTCAGGAGCGACGAGGCGAGCGCCCCGTTCACTCCGACCGGAAAGTAGAGGGCTCCTTGCCTGGAGGAGTCGAGGACCGCCCCCAGAAAGCGGACCGGCCCGTCCCCTCCTGCCACGATCTCGATCTCGTGCCCCCCGGCGGCTCCGGACGAGACCCTGATCACCTCGACTCCCGGCGGGCCCGCCAGGCGCCTTTCCGCCGCGACCCTCCCGTCGACTCGGACGACCACCCTTCCACCGGCCGGCTGCCTCCCGAGGAGGATCCGCCCCTCGCTGAACGGACCGGCGAGGCGCACCGTCGCCCCGCGGGCCGCGGACTCCGCCCACCCGCCGGCCAGGTCGGTCTCCGGATCGGTCGCCGACCTCGCGGGAACCACCTTCCAGCCCCCCTCGAGACGAAACCTGGAGCCGGCCTCGCCGGTCCGCGGCAGAAGGTCCGGAAGGTAGAGTCCTCCCTCGCCGGTTCCGTAGCGCTGGACGAAGAACGCGCGAACTGCCGAGGCGAACGCCTCCGCGGCGACGTGCGAATCCCCCAGGTGGAGGACGCGGACCCGGTCCCGGCCCCTCGGCATCCAGACAGGCGACCCGGATGCCGCGATCGAAGCGGCCGCAACGGCCGAAGAAGCCGTCATTCCCAGGATCCCCACGAGTGTGAGGAAAGGGCGCGGCACGAAGACCAACAGCCTCCCCTTCGGCCGGTCAGTTCGGAAGGCGGGTTGCCTGGGCTTCCCTGTCGATCCGCTGGGCCACCCGCCGATAGGGGCCCCAGTGGTTCGTATGGCCCTGGCTCCACATCCAGGCCATCACCTCGATCGCCTGGTCCGGGTCCAGGGGACTGTACTTGGCATCCTCCGCGACCAGGCCGAGGCGCTTCATCGCGCGGACGTTCCGGCGGAAGGTCGACCCGAGGAACTGGCTGACTCCTTCGAAGTGGCCGCTCGGCGAGATCGCCTCGGGCTGCAGACGGCTCTCCTCCCAGAGGACGTGGAACATCGTGATCGCCGCATCCGTGATCCCGAACTTCTCGCACTGGCGGGCGACGACGTTCCAGATCTTCAGCGAATGCTCGTCGTCCACTTCGGGAACGGGACCGGGCCACCCGAGGGGAAGGGGCGAGAGCTTGGGCCAACCCTCGGGGAGGGTCGACAGGCCAGGCGCCGAGACCGGGGCGATGCTGGCGGAGAGGTCACCCGAACGGCTTCCTCCGACGGGAAAGGAGAGGGCGAAAAGACCTGCGATGCCGATTCGGGCGACTTTCGCCGCCGTCGTTCGGCGCCTTCCTGGAACTCGAACGGAGCTGGATAATTCTTCCATGATGTTCTTAATCCTATGTTTTCCTGTGGTTTAGAGGGTGGCTCGCCGGGATTGGCTGAGCGCCCTTGGGATAGCCAGAAACATCGGCCACCTCCGAAAGGTCCAGGAAGGTTTACCTTTCAGGAGTGGATTGTCAAGTCGGACCCTGGAACGCCTTTCTCCCTCTCCGGCCGGCCTATTCCCTTTGGTCGTCCAGCCGCTAGACTCGGGAAACGGGGGAACGCCGATGGATTGGGACTTCATCGTGATCGGTTCGGGCTTCGGAGGTAGTGTCAGCGCCCTACGCCTGACGGAAAAGGGTTACCGCGTCCTGGTCCTCGAGAAGGGGCGGCGGCTCCGGACAGGCGATTTCCCGAAGACGAGCTGGAACGTCAAGAAGTTCATGTGGCTTCCCCAGCTCACTTGCCGCGGACTGTTCAAGATGACGTTCCTCGGGCACGTCACCGCGCTCTCCGGGGTCGGCGTCGGCGGCGGGTCCCTCGTCTACGCCAACACCCTGCCGGTTCCGAAGGACCCGTTCTTCGAGGCCCCTTCCTGGAACTCCCTGGCGAGCTGGAAGGACGAGCTGGCCGTGCACTACCGGACCGCCCTCCGGATGCTGGGAGCGACCCGGAACCCGACGACGACCTATCCCGACGAGGTGATCCGGCAGGTGGGCCGGGAGACTGGCCGGGAAGACGGCTTCGAGCCGACCGACGTCGCGGTCTACTTCGGAAAACCCGAGGTGACCGTTCCGGACCCCTTCTTCGGCGGCGAGGGTCCGGAACGAACCGGCTGCAAATCGTGCGGCGGCTGCATGATCGGCTGCAACTACGGCGCCAAGAACACCCTGGACAAGAACTACCTCCACCTCGCCGAGAGGAAGGGGCTGACGATCGAGCCCGACACCGAGGTGACCTGGGTCCGCCCCCTTCCGGAAGGCGGCTACGAGATCGAGGCGCGGCACGGGACCAGCCCCGTGCAGGCCTGGAACGAGAAGAGGACCTACCGGACGGGGAACATCGTCTTTTCCGGGGGGGTCCTCGGAACCGTTCCGCTCCTCCTGGAGCTCCGGGAGAGCCCGGACGGGCTCCCCCGCCTCTCCGAACGCGTCGGGGATTTCGTCCGGACGAACTCCGAGGTTCTGATCGGCGTCGTCACCCAGCGGCGGGACAAGGACCTCTCCCAGGGGATCGCCATCGGCTCGATCCTGCACACCGACGACCACTCCCACCTCGAGCCGGTCCGCTACTCAGCGGGCTCCGGCCTCTTCCGGCCGCTGATGCTCCCGATGGCGCCAGGGGACACGATCGGGGAACGGTTCCTCAACGCCCTGAAGCTCGTCGCCCGGCAGCCGCTCCGGACGATCCGGGCCTACCTCGTCCCGGACTGGGCCAGGCTCACGATGATCCTGCTCTACATGCGGACAGTGGACGGCCACATCCGGATGCGGCTCGGCCGGACCTGGAGGACTGGATTCCAGCGGTGGGCGATCACCACGAAGGGGGACGGTCCCCCGGCGAAGGCCTGGGCCCCGGAAGCCAACGACCTGGCCGCCCGGGTGGCCCGGATCATCGACGGCTACCCGACGAGCCTCCTCACCGAGACGGTCCTGGGGATCCCGACGACCGCCCACATCCTCGGCGGATGCTCGATGGGCGATTCGGCCGAGAACGGGGTGATCGACCACCGGCACCGCCTCTTCGGGTACGACGGCCTCTGGGTGATCGACGGGTCGGCGATCTCCGCCAATATCGGGGTCAACCCCTCCCTGACGATCACCGCCCTCGCCGAGAGGGCGATGACCTTCGTCCCGGAGAAGGCGGCCGCGGCCTGACGCCGGGCGCTCCTACCGCGTCAGCCCCTCGAAGACGAACCGCTCCGGCGTGCGGAAGCCCTGCAGCTTCGCCTCGTCCCCGCGGTAGACCGCCCAGGCCGGGATCCTGCTCGAATAGGCCTTCGTCATCTGGTGAAGCTCCAGGGCGCTGTTGCCGGCGATCAGGAACAGGGCGCGCTTCGGGTTGAACGGGTTCGGGAGGACGAGGAAGAGCCCGTCGTCCGGCCGCCCGTAGCTCTTCCCTTCCCAGCGGAAGTGATTCCGCCCGAAGACGGCGGCCAGGCCGGGCTGGAGCTTCTCCGCGATCCGCGCCGTGACCGAGTTCTCGGCCGGCGACCCCAGGACGACGAGGTCGTGGCCGGCGAGCTCCTCGTCGGAGACCTCGCAGTCCTTCACGACCGGCACCAGCGTCTCGGTCCAGGCGTCCGCCAGGGTCGTCTGCCACCTGAGCGCGAGCGTCCGGTTCGCCTCGACCTGGCGGCCCGAACCGTGGACGATCAAGGCGTCCCGGAAGCCGTCCGCGAAGTTGATCCACGTGAAGTACCGGGGATTCGGGAGCGGCACGTCCTGGCCGGCATTGAAGACGGCCCGTACCGGCCGGTCCGCGAAGCGGAACGAGAACGTGCTCCGCTCCCCCTTCACCTCGACCAGCCTCCACCACTCCTTCCCGCCCGCCTCGACGGTCACGGTGGTGAAGAAGTGGTACGGGGTCCCCTTCTGGAGGACCTCCACCCGGACGACCCACTCCTTCTTCCCGTCGGCCGCGGCGGAGACCTTCACCTCGGGATCGGGCAGCCCCGTCCGCTCGGTCCACTGCGAAAGGAACGGCGCCACGTCCCGGCCGGCGGCGCGGGTCGCCTCTTCCACGAAGTCGGCTCCCCGGGTCTCCTTGCGACCCCGCGCCGAGTAGAAACGCTTCATCAGCCCGTAGAACGGGTCGTCCCCCATCAGGAGGCGAAGCTGGTGGAGGGCAAACGTCCCCTTGATCCGCGGGACCAGGTACGTCCCGTAGCGGTCGTAGGAGCGGGTCGCGGTGACGGGCGCCAGGTCCCCTTCCCGCGAGGTCACCCAGAGGTACCGCGCGTTCAGGGCGGCCAGCTCGTCGCGGAGCGCGACCGCGGCCTTCTCGGGGGCCTTCTCGGCCTCGGGGAGGCCGCGCAGGAGCTGCCAGTAGGCTGCCCCGCCGCTCACGAGCCAGGCGTCGGCCTCGGAGGCCGGAAAAAGGGTGCCGCGCCAGAGCCGGTCCCGCTTCACCGCGTACCGGGCCTGCATGAGCCCCAGGTCCGCCTTCGGAGCTTCCCTCACGACCGCCGCGACAGCGGCCGCTTTCCGCGCCTCCTTGAGCTTCTGGGTGATCCAGACGGGGCTGGCCGCCGTGTAACCGAGCGTCAGGTGCGGGAAAGCCCCCGGGAGGTCCGGCATCCTGCGGCTCTCCTTCGAGGGGAACTTCTCGCGGAGCGTCGTCTTTCCGTAGTGCAGGAGGAAGACGAGCTTCTCGGCCATCTCGGACGTCGTCACCTTCCCGTCGCAGGCGTGGGGACGCTCGATCGGCGAGGAGGCGAAGAGGCGGGTCGTCGACTCGACGTCGATCGCCCCCTTCGTCCGGGCGTAGAACTCCTGGAACGCGAGGTCGCGGTTCGACGGCGAAAAGACCACGTCCGCCGGGGCGTCGTCGGACTGCACGGCGTACTCGCGCCTCACCGCCTCGTCCCGGGCGTTGTTGTTGGAGGAGAGGAACCCCGGGCTCCCGAACGGCGCGGGCCGCTCGGACGAGCGCCAGAGCCGGTGCTCCTTCGTCCCCAGGAGGAGGATCGCCGTCTCGTCCGTCTTCACGTCCGCGATCAGCCAGTCGTTCGTGTAGAGGCCGTTGTTCTTCTCGGAGACGATCCGGACCACGTCGTCGATGGACGCCGAGTACTGGGCCGCGCGGCGGATCCGGTTGCTCTGAGGCGTCCCCGACCGCTCGAACGGAGTCTGGGCGACCGTGGTCTCGCCGATCACGATGCCCGCGCCGTTGATGTAGAAGTCGGTCCCCGAGTGGATGCCGCCCGGGAAGGTCTGGTAGACGAGGCGGTTCCCCTTCGACGGCACCACGTCGCAGATCACGTTGAAGTGGACTCCCGGGTAGCCCGACCACATGAAGAGCTGCCCGAAGACCACCCGCCCGCTCTTCGTCGCGGGGCCGGTCGCCGCGATGGCCGAGCACTTGTGACGGTCGTCGGGGATCTTCATCTCGTCCTCTGGCGAGAGGAAGCTCTGCCCGGTCAGCGCGTGCGGCGTGACCTTGAGCGCCGCCTGCAGCTGAGAGAGGTCCACCGCGGAGTTGACCGTCACGACGTCGAGGAGGTCCACCTTCCGGCCGTCGACCTTCGCGCCCGCCGCGGCCGCGCCGTCCGCGATCCCCCGCATCTCCGTCAGGTACTCCTCGTCGAAGCCGCGGAGGAAGACCGTGTCCGCGAGGAGCCGGAGAGCGTTCCAGCCGGTCGCCGGGTCCTTGGGGTTCTCCTGGTTCGACAGCTTGCCCACGTAGGCGGCGATCTCCTCCGCCAGGAGCGAACCGTGCTGGTGCCCGCGCCCGTAAGGCTCTCCCTCGATGTGGAGGAATGTCCACCCTCCGTCGTCGTACCGGTACCCCTCGCCCGACCACCGGACCGTCTCCATCGGGACGAACTCCCGGATGTCGGAGACCTCCTCGACCGAGACGTCGTCGAACCAAGCCGTGCCGGTCGCGGCCCCGTTCCGGCCCAGAACGAGCTGGACCCGGTCGGTCGACGCGGTCGCCACGAACATCGTCTCCACCTTCGTCCACGGAGCGTCGCCGCCCACCGGGGCACTCTGGTTCGTGAACGGGAACGACTCCATCGCCAGGCAGGCGGGCAGAGCCGTGGGATAGCGCGCGAGCGGGTCGGAGAGGGCCTTCCGGGTCCGGATCCAGCCGGTCAGCTGGTAAACGTGCCCGACCGCCAGGGTCATCGCCTCCGACGCGACGACCGTCTCCGCTGCGGCCGGGTGGTCGATCCGGAGGCTCCGCTTCCCGCCGTGAAACACGGCGTCGTCCGAGGCGGCGCGCCCGTCCCCCTTCTTTCCCGAGACGCTCCAGCCCTGGGAAGGGCGATCGGAAGCCGACGATTCGAAACCGCCGTTGACGGGCAAGGCGGCATCGGCGTCTCCCGGAGCGAGCAGCGCGGCGAAGAGGAGCGCGGGCAAGAAGGTGGCGACCATGACGGACCGTGGCATCGACTGTCCTTTCGAGCTGAAAGACCGGGAAACCCGGGGCCAGCGGATCGTAACCGCTGGGAAGCGATCCCGTGCGAGAAGGCCCGGTGGCGCCGGGGGGACACGTGTTCCGGGATCGCCGCCCGCGCCGAAGGAAGAGCCGTCGACGACGGCGCCCGATTTCTTCCCTGCCGGTCTTGACTCCTTTCGGATCGAATGCGATATTGCATGTAAGTGATCGTTAACTTACATACCGAAGCAGCGCCCGGGGGACCGTCCCGGACCCCCCGCCAGGAGGAGATTCTCGACCGGGCCCTGGAGCTGGTCCAGGAAAGCGGGCTCGCCAACCTGACCCTGAAAAAGGTGGCCCGGCGGGTCGGCTTCAGCGAGGCCGCGATCTACCGCCACTTCTCCCACAAGCAGGAGCTGGTCCTCGCGCTGGTCGATCGTCTCAGGGATTCGCTCCTCGGTCCGGTCGCGATCTTCGCCGGCGACTCGGGCCTCCCGCCGCGGGAACGCCTGCAGCGGATGGTCCGGCACCACGTCGAGGTCATCAGGCGGACCCAGGGCCTGCCGATGCTCCTCCTGGCCGAGGGGGTCGCCTCGGGGGACGAGGCTCTCCTGGCCCGCATGCGAGGGGTCATGGTCGTCTACCAGAAGCTCCTGGCCGGGGTGCTGAAGGAGGCCGGCCTGCCCGCCGAGCCGCCGCTCGAGCACCAGGTCCTCCAGTTCATCGGCCTCTCGGCGGTGCTCGGCCTCCAGCTCCGCGCCTTTCCGGAGCAGGCGCTCTCCGACGCCGAGGCCGACGCCCTCGTTCGCCACCACGTCCGCTGTCTCACCACCCGCAGCGCTCCGACCGGGAAGGCCGCTCGACGAGACGTTCGCCCTCGCCGGACGAGCGCAGCCGTCGACCCGCTCCCAAGGACCCGTTGATGAGAATCACCCGGCCGCTCGTCGCCGCAATCGCCGCTCTCTTCCCCTGCCTCCTCCTCGCCGCGGACCCGCCGACGATGGAGCTCGCACTCGACGAATCGATCGCGCGGGCCCTCGGGAAGAACATCGACCTCCGCGTGGAGCGGGAGAACGTCGTCATCGCCGACGCGAACGTCGAGCGCGCGAAGGGGGCTTACGACCCCGCCCTCCGCCTCGACGCCCGCTACCGGGACCGGACGGACGGGATCAACTCGATCCTCTCGGGAGCGCCGGCCGGCGACGTCGGCCCGAGCACCTCCGGCGGCGCGCTCTCGGGAGGGCTCAGCCAGCTGCTCTCGACCGGTGGCACGGTCTCGCTCTCCACCTCCCTCTCCAGGGAGACCACGAACAACACCTTCAGTCTTCTCTCCCCTTCGTACATCACCTCCCTGGGCCTGGAGCTGCGGCAACCGCTCCTCCAGAACCGTTCCGTCGACCCGGCCCGGCGGGGCCTCCGCGTCGCCCGGATCGACCGGGAGCGGTCGGCCGCCAACCTGAAGCGCACCGTCTCCGAGACGGTCGCCGCCGTCGAGAAGGCCTACTGGACGCTCGTCGCAGCCCGGCGGGAGGTGGAGGCGCGAACGTCGGCCGTCGCCCTCGCCGGCGACCAGAGGACCGACGTCCGCTCCCGCTTCGAGGCAGGAGTTCTCTCGGAGGCCGACCTCGCCGCGCCGACCGCGGAGCTGGAGCGCCGCAGAGGCGACCTGTTCGCGGCGGAGGAGGGGGCGACCAGGGCCGAGAACTCGCTCAAGGCCCTTCTCGGCGGGGACCCGTCCGATCCGGTCTGGGCCAGCCGGATCGTCCCGGTGGACCAGCCGACCCTCTCCAACGGGGCCGCCGCCGATGCTTCGGTCGACTCCGCCGCCGCCGTCGCCACGGCTGCCCTCGATCGGCCGGAGATCGCCGAGGCCGCTTCCCGGATTGCGAGGAGCGCCGTCGACGAGGAGGTAGCCAGGAGCCGCGTCCTGCCGCAGCTCGACCTGGTCGGGGCCTACACCGGCCGGGGCCTCGCCGGCTCGAAGAACCCCGACGTCGCGGCCCCGTTCCCCGGGCTCGTGGTCAACGTCCCGCCAGCCCTCGACGGCGGTCTCGGACGCTCGTACGGGACGCTCTTCGACAACCGCTTCCCGGACGCCTCCATCGGCCTGGCCCTGACCCTCCCGGTCGGGAACCGCGCCGCGAGGGCCGACGCCGCGATCGCGCGGTCGGCGCGGGTCCAGGCGGAAGCCTCGCTGGCCCAGGTCCGGCAACGGGTCGAGGTGGAGGTCCTGAACGCCGTCGCGGCGCTCCGATCTGCGGCCCAGCGGGTCGAGGCAGCCCGCGCCGGACGCGAGGCGGCCGAGACCCTCCTCAAGGCCGAGAACGATCGCTTCGCCGCGGGGACCACCACCCCCTTCTTCGTCCTGACCCGGCAGAACGACCTGACGCAGGCCCGGATCACCGAGGTGGCGTCCCTGACCGACCACAAAAAGGCCCGCGCGGAGCTGGCGCGGGCGAAGGGGACGCTCCTCGAGGAGCGGAACATCCGGGTCGAAGACCACACGCCGGGCTCCCCGGCAGGAGGCTCCCGATGAATTCGAGGCAGCGCCCCGCGCGGGCCGCCGTTCTCCTCGCCGCCCTCTCGCTCGCGGGCTGCTCCCGCTCCAGGGAGAACGGAAGCGTCCACCTCAACGGGCGGATCGAGGCTCCCACCGTCGACCTCGCGCCGAAGGTGGCCGGCCGCGTCGTGGAGGTGAAGGTCCGGGAGGGCGACCGGGTCAAGACAGGCGACCTCCTCGTCCTGCTGGACCTCGGCGAGACAGCGCTTTCCGTCGAGCGGGACCAGCGGGGCCTCCAGTCGGCCGAGTCGCGCCTGAAGGACTTCGAGGTCGGCAGCCGCCCGCCCGAGATCGCCGCTGCCGAGGCCGACGTGGCCGACAGGAAGGCGGCGCTCGACCTCGCCGTGAAGGAGCTCCAGCGGCAGGAGACGCTGATGGCCAGGAAGGTCGGCATCGTCCGCGACCTGGACCGGGCCAGGACCGACCTGTCACGGGCCGAGGCGGCCCTGAAGGCGAGCCAGGACCGGCTCACCCTCTCCCGCGAGGGGTTCCGGAAGTGGCAGACCGAGCAGGCGCGCACCGACGTCCAGCGGGCGCAGACGGTGCTGAAGCAGTCCGAGACCGTCGCGAAGGAGGGCGAGATCCGGGCGCCGGCGGACGGCATCGTCCTCCACCGGATGGCCGAGCCGGGGCTCCTCCTCGGCGGAGGGCAGCCGGCCCTGACGATGGCCTTCGCCGGACGGCTCTACGTCCGGACGTTCGTCCCCGAGACGAAGCTGGGCCTCGTCCGCCAGGGGAGCGTGGCGCGCGTCGTCGTGGACGCCTTTCCGGGGAAGAGCTTCCCCGCGCGGGTCACCGAGATCTCCCCCGACGCCGAGTTCACCCCCAAGCCGGTGGAGACCAAGGACGAGCGGGTGAACCTCGTCTATCCGGCGAAGGTCGACCTGGACGGCGGCTGGGGAGTCTCGCTCGTCCCGGGCCAGCCGGCCGAGGTCTTCGTCGATCCTCCCGCGGGCGACAAGGCGCGCTGACCGGCGTGATCACCGCCCGTTCCCTCGTCAAGTCGTTCGGGTCGCACGCGGCGCTCCGCGGGATCGACCTGTCGATCGAGCGGGGGGAGCTCTTCGCCCTGATCGGTCCCGACGGCGCGGGAAAGACCACCTTCTTCAGGCTCGTCGCGGGGCTGATCCGGCCGACGTCGGGCACGGTCGAGCGGACGACGAAGGTCCCGTTCGGTTTCGTGCCGCAGCGCTTTTCCCTCTACGAGGACCTGACGGTGGACGAGAACCTCCGGCTGCGTGCCCGGCTCTATTCCGTCCCCGACACCGACGCGCGGCAGCGCTCGACCGACCTCCTCGAGCGGGTCGGGCTCTCCCGGTTCCGCGGCCGCCTCGGCGGGGAGCTCTCGGGCGGCATGAAGCAGAAGCTGGCGCTCGTCGCCGCCTTGCTGACGCGCCCGGACCTCCTCCTCCTCGACGAGCCGACCACGGGCGTCGACCCGGTCTCCCGCCGTGAGTTCTGGCTCGTCCTGAACGAGCTGCACCACCAGGGGCTGACGATCGTCGTCTCGACCCCCTACATGGACGAGGCCGAGTACGCGACGCGGATCGGATTTCTGGACGGCGGGAAGCTCCTGATGGTCGGGACACGGGACGCCATCGTGGACGCGTACGCCCGGACGCTGCTGGAGGTCCAGACCGAGGACCGGGCCACCGTCCGCTCGCGCCTCTCCTCGGTCGCCGCCATCGACGACATCTCGCTCTTCGGGAACCGGCTCCACGTCCGCGGAGGAGACGGGGTCGGTCCGGGGCTGCTCGAAGAGGTCCGGCGCTCGCTCGCCGGGCTGGTCCCGCCCGAGAGCGTGCGCGTCGTCGCGCCGTCGCTGGAGGACGTCTTCGTCCTCGCGGGCGAGGAGGAGCCGACATGACCCGCGCCGCCCCGCCCGCGGCTCCCCTCCCCGATGGGGTCTTCCTCCGGGCGGACCGGCTGACGAAGAAGTTCGGCGACTTCGTCGCGGTGAACCGCGTCAGCTTCGACGTGCCGCGCGGGAAAGTCTTCGGATTCCTCGGCCCGAACGGCTCCGGGAAGTCGACGGCGATCCGGATGCTGACCGGCCTGCTCACGCCATCGGAGGGGACGGCCACCGCCTTCGGGGGCCTGGACGTGGGGCGAGACGCCGAGCGGTGGAAGAGCCGCCTCGGTTACATGAGCCAGAAGTTCTCGCTCTACCTCGACCTGACCGTCGAGGAGAACCTCCGCTTCTTCGGGACCGTCTACGGCCTCTCCGAGGCGCGGCTCGCCGAGCGGATCGCCCTCCTTTCGGCCCGCCTCCGCTTCCAGGGGCTCCTCGGGACCCTCACGGAGTCGCTCTCGACCGGCTGGCGGCAGCGCGTCGCCCTCGCCGGGGCTCTCCTCCACCAGCCCGAGCTGCTTTTCCTCGACGAGCCGACCGGAGGGGTGGACCCCCGCGGCCGGCGCCTCTTCTGGGACCTCATCTACGACCTGGCCGCCGACGAGGGGATGACCGTCCTCGTCACCACCCACTACATGGACGAGGCCGAGCAGTGCGACACCCTCGCCTTCATCCTGAACGGCGACCTGATCGCCCAGGGAACGCCGCACGGTCTGAAGGACGGGCTCCGGGGCCGCCTCCTCGAGGTCCCGCTCGCGGCCGAGCCCTTCACGGCGCTCGCGGCGGTGAAGGGCTCCCCCGCCCTCGAGGACGCCTACCTCTTCGGCCTCCGCCTCCGGGCGGTGGCCCACGCCGGAAGGACTCCGGAAGCCGCGGAGCTGCTGTCGAAGTTCGGGCCACCGGCGGAGGCCGAGCCGACCCTCGAGGACGTCTTCGTCGACCTCGCGCGCGACTACGCGGCAAAGAAAGTCGCCAAGAAAGAGACGGTGGCCCGATGAAGCGCCTCCTCGCCCTCGTCGTCAAGGAGTTCCTCCAGCTGAAGCGGGACAAGATCAGCCTCCGGATGATGGTGATGATCCCGCTGATGCAGACCTTCATCTTCGGGTACGCGATCAACTACGACGTGAAGCACCTGAAAACGGTGGTCCTCGACGAGAGCCGGTCGTTCGACAGCCGCGAGCTCGTGGCTAAGATGACGGCCACCGAGTACTTCGACGTGATCGGGAGCGTCACCTCCCTCGCGGAGCTGCGGCAGCAGATGGACGCCGGCCGCGTCGTCTGCGCCCTCGTCATCGACCGGGAGTTCGGCCGGGACCGCCACCGCGGGACGGCCGCGCACGCGTTCCTCGTCGTCAACGCCTCCGACACCACCACGGCGACCCAGGCGATGTCCATCGCCGCCGGCATCTCGAACCAGCTCTCGATCCAGACCCTGGCCAAGAAGGCCGGCTGGAAGGAGAGGATGCTCCCGGTCGACCTCCGGGTCCGCCCCTGGTACAACCCCGACCTCCGGACCGCCACCTTCATCATCCCGGGGCTCCTCGGCCTGGTCCTGACCTTCACCCTGATCCAGTACACCGCCCTCGCCCTCGTGAGGGAGCGGGAGCGGGGCACCCTCGAGCAGCTCCAGGTCACGCCGGTCACGCGGTTCGAGATCATCGTCGGGAAGATCCTCCCGTTCCTCCTGATCGGCCTCCTCCAGATGACGCTGATCGTCGGGCTGATGGTCTTCGCGTTCGACGTGCCGATCGTCGGCAGCGTCCTCCAGCTCTACCTGGCCAGCATCCTCTTCATCGCCGCCGTCCTGGGGCTCGGGATGCTCCTCTCGACGATGGCGAAGACCCAGATGCAGGCGATCCAGCTCTCCTTCATCTTCCTCCTGCCGTCCGTCTTCCTCTCCGGCTACGTCTTCCCGATCGAGGGGATGCCCCCCTTCTTCCGAGCTCTGACCTACCTGATCCCGCTCAAGTACTACCTGCTCCTCGTCCGCGGGATCGTCCTCCGGGGCGCGAGCATCACCCAGCTCTGGGAGCCGCTCCTCTCTCTGGCCCTCTTCACGCTGGTGATCATCGGGGCCGCGGTGGCCAGGTTCAAAAAAACGTCTGACTGAACGGCGCCCGGCCTTTCCGTGAGCCCGGTCACTTGCGAGCGAGTCGCGAATTCCCTATCCTCTCGGAATTCGAAGACGCGGCTCCGTGAGACGGCCCTCGATCGCTCGTGACGATGAATCCGTCGTCGAATCCGAGGCTCGTGGACCGGAACTGTGTCTTGCAAGGCCAGGGAAGCGCTTCTGCTCGGGAGGTGAAAGATGACGAAGACGTACAGGTGGGGAGATGCCCTGGATGGACCGGTTGGCTTTCGCTGGAAGCGAGAAAAGGTCCAAAACCTGTATGACGATCAGAACTACGTCATCGGGGAGCTGCAGCAGATCCCGTCGGCGCTGGGCGGAAAGCAGGAGGCCTGGGCATTCGGGGCGCCCTCACCGACGGCCAATGGCGTCTGTCCCCCCGATCTGGTGGACGCCATCTTCGATTTCCAGGAGTTCTGGAAATCCCAGAACAAGCTGAAGGTCGCGGACGGGGTCTGCGATCCGCGCGGCTCCACGATTCACCTCATGGAGCTGGCCGTGATGGGCATGGCGTTCGCGCCGGACCCCCTGAAGGGAAAGGCGCCCGAGGGACAGCTGGATGCCACCGCCTGCTGGGCCGCCAGCTACGCCTGGTGGCTCCGCGCCACTCCCGGGCAGCTGCCGGTCCCCCAGCAGACGATCTTCAAGCTGGGAGCCCTCGCGGCCCGCACGGTCACCCCGAACGGCACGATCAACGTGGACGGCTTCATGCTGTTCCTGCCCGGCTTTCACATCGGCATGAGGTCCAGCCAGATCCGACCGGGCGAGCTCGGGGACTTTCTTTCGACCTCGAGGCTGCCCACTTTTCCCATCATCATCGGGTTCGCCTCGTCCCTCATGGGCGGGCATGTCAACGTCATCCATTCCTTCGACCAGAGCCGGGGTACCGTGTCGGTCATGGAGCCCTGGTACCCGGACCCCGCCGCCAACCCGAACTATGTCCTCGTCGACAACGACGGCCTCCCCGTCTTCGAAAGGAAGGGGGACAGGGTCCCCTTCGTGTTCCAGGGGACCCACCTCACCAGGCCTCTCAGCTATTACGCGTCCCGGCCCCTGAACGGAAGGCTGCTCGTCTTTCCGGATCACAGGTAGGACGACAGGAGCCTCCCGCCTCGCCCTCGTCGGGCCCGGGGGAGATCCGGCGGAACTCTCCTCTTCAGCCTCTCGTGAGCGGCGGGCCCGGCCGGAGCCCCGAGGGACTCCGGCCGGGATGGCCGTTCACCTACTGGAAGTAGCCGTTAACGTCCAGGATGAGATGGACTGGGCCGGCGGCCGAGTTGCTCGCCTTCACGGTGCCGGAGCCGTCATGCGAGAGCTGCAGGAAGGTGTTGTCGGCGCGGGTCTTTCCGGCGGTGAAGCTGATCGAGGGCGTCCACGGGATGGGGCCGTCTCCCCTGTAGATCGAAAGCGCTCCGTCGGCGGAAGGGCTCGGGACCGAGATGTTCGAGGAGATGCCGGTCGCCGTCGCCGGGATGCCGCAGGCGCCCGCGAGCGCGAACGCACGGTCGGCACTGCCCGAGGCGGTGAGGGCGGGTCCGCCGAGCGGGCCGACCGGGCCGCGCGTGTCGATGAGCCGACAGGGCGAAAGTGTGTAGAACTGGACCGCGGAAGCGACGGGGGCCACCGTGACGATGGTGGTGCCGACCGCTGCCTGACACCCGTCGACCGTGACCGTCACGCCGAGTGTGAGCGGCGTGCCCGCCGTCCAGGCCGTGAAGGTGACCTGGTTCGTGTTCTGGCCAGCGGTGATCAGGCCGTTCGCGATCGACCAGAGGTAAGTGGCCCCGGCGAGCGGCGCGGTGCTCGCGATCCGGTTCGGCGAGCCGGCGCCCACCGCGGCGGGAGCCGCGATGACGGGGGTGGCCGGGAGCGGATTGACCGTGACCGTCACCGGCGCGCTCGGCGCGCTGACACATCCGCTCGCGTTCGTCACGACGACGGAGTAGGGAGTCGTCGTCGTCGGGGACGCCACCGGCGTGCAGCTGTTCGCGTTGTCCAATCCGGTGGTCGGCGTCCAGGAGCACCCCGTGCCACCGGAGGCCGTCAGACCGACCGAGCCGCCCTGGCAGATCGTGCCGCCGCCCGAGACGGCCGCTGCGGGCCTGCCGCCGTCTGAATTGTCGAGGAGGCCGGAGACGTTCAGGGTATAGGCCCCGCAGCCTGTGAAGGGGCTCGAGGCGGCTTGCATCACGACGACGAGGGACTGGCCGGCAGGGAGGTTCACGTTGAATGTCACCGGTCCCGGGGTCGGGCTGTTACCGCCGTCCCCGAGATAGTTCGTGCAGAGGTTGTTGGGGTCGAAGGTCGAGACGTACGCCACCGGCGTGACCTGCGCCGCCCCATCGGTGCAGCCGGACGTGGTGGCCGAGATGGTGATGCAGCGGGAGGTCGCGGCGGCGTTCGAAATCGTCTGAGCGTCGTATTTCCGATTGGCTCCTGAAGAAAAATCGCCGGGGCATGCCATGCTGCCACAGGTCGAGGGAACGCCAGTTCGACCGAGCCGGCCCTTCTCGTCCTGAGCTGTCGTCAACACGCTGCCGTTCATGACGAGAGGAGTTGTCGCCGTACAGGTCGGGACAGTCAGCGTCGAGACCTGCGGGCCGGCCGAAGAATTCACTGTCAGCATCAGGACGATGTCCGTGCCGCAGACGAATGCTGCCGTCGTGGCCAGGGAGAAGGGTGTGCTGCCGAGCGCATCGGCCCCGCGGAGGATGTTCGAGTAGGCGGCCGAGCCGGCAATGATCTGGACGCCCGGTGTGGACGTCGCGATGGAGGCCGAGACGCCGCTGGCGGCGGCACACCCGGCGTTCGTGAGGACGACGTTCAACTTGAAGCACTCGTTGCGATTGATGACGCCGTTGCCGTTCCCGGCGCTGTCGTCGACGACCGTGTCCGTGACCGTCAGGCTCGCGGTTCCCGTGAGGATGAAGTCCTTCGTGGTCGTCGCGCCGTTCGAGACCGTCGCGGCCTGCGAAGCCGAGGAGGTGCAGAGGGCGGCCGGGTCGGTGGCCGTCACGTTGTAGGAGTCGGGCGGCAGGACGATCGAATAGCGGCCGGACGCGTCGGTGGACCCGGAGTACCCGGCGTCCACCTGGACCAGGGCATTGGCGATGGGGCTTCCCGCCCCGTCCTTCACGAGACCGGTGATCGTGCCGCGCGCGGGTGGCGTGCATGTCGGGTAGCGATAGGACGCAACCCGGGTCATCCAGTTGTACGATCCGGTCGCCGGCTGGTACTGGTTGATGTACCAGAACGTGCAGCCGTCCCGGGGATCCACCGACATCTGCGTGTAGTCGCCCCAGCGGGTCAGGCCTCCGTTCTGGGCCCCGAGCCCGGCGAACATGCTGACCTCGCCTCCGAGCGCGTTCAGCGTGTCCGTGCTGAGGCGGCCCGTGACGTTGATCGACGGGTACATGGTGCCGTCGGAAATGCTGTAGCCAACCGCGATGTTCCCGCCCTCGTCCATGGCCAGGCTCGAGACCCAGCGATTCGCCGTGGTGGGAGCGTAGGTCCCCTGCTGGTAGACCGTCGGGGTCGTCCCCGGGGTCCGGATCTCGTACCACCGGAAGGCCCCCTGGTTCGAAGGGTAGACGAGTACGTTGACGGTGTGGGAGACGAGGATCGACTCGGTGGCGGCGATCTTCTTGTAGGCGACCCTGAACATGAGCTGGCCGGTCAGGGAGTCGAGGAGCTGGGTCGTCCCCAGCTGGGGGATGCACTTGCGGCTGAACCCGCAGAGATCGGTGTTGTACGAGGCCGTCGCAATGTCGGGCTTCACCATCACGGTCATCGTCGGCGAGGCGCCCCACGTGGAAGCCACCGTCCAGAAGTGGAGGCCCGGCGCGGCCGTCCCATCCCACTCCGGAGAGGCGGGGGCGAAGACGTAGGCCGGGGAGCCTGCCGGAGGCGGCGTCAGGCCGTCGACGTCGGCGACGAGGTGGCCAAAGATGTTGCCGGTCGGATCGAGGTTCACGGACTGGAAGGCGGCGGGAAGCCCCGCCAGCATGTTCCCGCGGTCGAAGGAGTAGAGCATCGGCCCGAGGAAGGCGCTGCCCGCCGCGTTGAAGAAGTGGGCCGTCATGTAGTAGGCGTCTGTCCAGGTCGTCCACTTCGGGTAGTCCACGAAGTTGGTCGCGTCGGTCGGGAAGTCGTACAGGTAGTAGGCCCCGAGCGGATCCGAGGTCTTAGACACCGCCACGCACTGGTGGGAGAAGGCCGGGGCCGGAGCGTAGACGGCAAACTGGGAGAGGACCCACCGGTCGGCGAACGTGTCGTACTGGACCACCGGGTCGCCGTCGTCGAAGGTCGCACACACTCCCCCGAGGCTGGTGAAAAGCGTGCTGCCCGCGGCCGGGCCGTAGAGGATCGTGCCGGACTTGTCGTAGATGGCGAACTGGGAGTTGATCCACTCGACGAAGTGGCTCGGGCCGACCCGGCCGCTGGAATCGGGCGGGGCGGAGCCGTTCGCGCCGAGGCCGTCGAAGTTGACGCCCGTCGCCGTCGGCGCGGTCCCGATCGGGCCCAGCTGCACCGCCCCATCGGCTTGCCGGGACGGGGCGGCGCCCGGAAGGGCACCCTTGTACGGAAGCCACTTGCGGTCCCTCGGCTTTCCCGCATCCCGGGTCAGCTGGATGGGGGGAACGTCCCGGAGCGGAGGGGACACCACCGGGGAAACGGGAGGGCGTACAACGGGATCCGAGACCCGCGCCGTTGCGGTGGCCGCGGGAAGCAGGAGCGCGGCGACCAGGAGCACGGAATCTACAGTCCGACAGGGACGGGCCATACGGCCTCCGTTCTCGCACGCAAACGTTGGATTTGGTGCACTGAGACTAATCTGCCCGGCCAGAAAGTCAAACCCGGGAACGGTCCCCCCCGTGCCGCTTCCTCGGGCCGGGGAATCGGGTCCGGTGGGGATTCGCCAGGGCTCAACCGTCGATTCCGGCCCGGGAGGTCCCCTCGACCGTCAGGACCCCGAAGCCCCGGCGATACAGGTTAGGCATCTCC
>CAIMWE010000172.1 GCA_903845115.1 uncultured Acidobacteriota bacterium
CTAAGTACCCCGCTCCACAAATACGGTGACGTGCGCGCATGGCGCCTGCGAGGCGCTTTCAAGGCGCGCCGACGCAGGCTGGAGTTGGCTCTCCGCCGAGAAGGCGCAACGCAGAAATCGTCGCTTCGACAACCCACACCGATTCAGCGATTTACGAAATCTGGATCGTCAAATGTCGCGAGGAAGTGTAGAAGATGAGCATCACGACCAAACCCTTGACTGCATGTCATAGCTGACATATTTTCCCGTCGGTGACGAAATCGCTCTTCAAGGTCGCCGGGGAGATCAAGACGCCTCCGTTTTCATGCGAGGCACGAGTGACGACAGGCGCGCTCATCCGGTCCCTCCAGGAAGGTGAAGTTCTTGGAATGCCGCAGTCTCGGCCGATGCCCGCGATCGGGGCCGGGTGTCATGAACTGCGGATCCCCGACGAGAACACGATTCATCGGGTCTTCTATGCCATTCGGCCCGACGCGATCGTGCTCATCGGGGTCTTGACGAAGAAGACCAGGGCCACGCCCGCGGTCTTGGTGAGGGCGTGCAAGGCGAGGATTCGCCGATACGACGAAGCCAGAAAGGGGTAACGGACATGGACAGAGCAACAAAGGAGAGGCTCCGGAAGGCGGGTTTCGTCGAGACCAGCGTTGCCGAATTCCTCGGCCTCACTCCCGAGGAGGAGGCACTCGTCGAGGCGCGCGTCGCTCTCACGAGGAAGCTGAAACAGGTGCGCGAGGAGCAGGGCCTCACCCAGGCCCAAGTGGCCAAGCTCATCGGCTCGAGCCAGTCGCGAGTCGCCAAGATGGAGGCCACCGACCGGACGGTCTCCCTCGATCTGATGATCCGGACCCTCTTCCAGCTCGGGCTCAGCCCGAAGCAGGTCGGCCGCGCGCTCGCAGGATCGCCGTAAGACCGGAAGTCCTCCCCCGCTCAACGATTCAGTTGGTGGGAGGTGCCGGATTCGAACCAGCATCTCGAAGTCGTCCAGCGTCACGTACCGCCGTCCAACCAGCGCCGGCTCGCTCGAAAGGAGCGTGCCCTTCCCCGCCTACCGGAGTCCCGTCACCTGAGGCGCGCCGTCGTCCTGGGCTTCGACCGCCGGTGCTCCAAGGCCAGCCCAGCGAGCTCATCGGACCCCGGCCACCCTCCCGCGAGCCCCGCCAGGCCTTTCTCGGGCCCGGCCGCCCGCAGCCTCTCCACCTTCTCCGCGTCGTTAGCCGAGATCAGCGCCACGGCTGCCTTGCCGTGCCGCGTCAACAGCAATACCTCGCCGCCCTCCGCCCGCCGGATGTACTCGGCCAGCTTGGCCTTGGCTTCCGCGATCGGGATCTCGGTGGTCGTCCTGCTCAGGCTCATCGGCACCTCCCGGAACTGGTCATATAGGTCATATTGATCCGAACGCTTCCTGTCGACGGGTCGGGTTCGGGACCGTCGTCCTGTCATCTTGCCAGCGAAGTTACGATCGCCGGGATCGGCCGCCTCCCTCAGGGCGGTGTCACGAGCGGAAGCCGGGGAAAGTACGTCCTGTACCTCGAGGCGTCCCTGGTGACGAGAGTCAGCCCTTCGACGAGAGCATGGGCCCCGATGTAGAAGTCGGGCAGGGTAGACGATCGCGCTCCGCCGCGGCGGCGGTAGCGGAGGAAGCACTTGCCCGCGAGGAACGCCGCCTCCCACGGCAGAGGAAGCCTCTGGAAGCTGGCCGGGTCGAGGACCTCGTCCATCTCCTCGATCCGTTCGAACCCGATGGAGACCTCCGCGTAGATCAGCGGGTTGATGGCGAGCGAGCCCTCTTCGGCGCACCGGGCGAGCGCGGACGACGACCACTCGAACCAGATCGGATCCTCCGTCAGAACGTCGAGGAGGACGTTGCTGTCGACGAGGAATCCAGCCACCGGTCAGCCCCTCGTCAGCGCGAGGATCTGGTCCGTCGTCAAGCGGGAGCGGCCGCGGCCCTTCAGCCTGGCCACGATCGAAGCCCCCCTCCGCGCCTGACCAGCGACCTTTCGAAGCCGGACCGAACTCCCGACGACTTCGAAGACGACCTCGGTCTCGGGCAGGAGCCCGAGCCGCTCTCGGATCTCGACGGGAATGGTGACCTGGCCTTTCGACGTGATGCGCATGGCAACCTCGGTAGGAATCTTACTCTTCCGACTCCATTCACCGGCCGTCAGCGAAAGCCTCCGAATCACGGACCATCGTGAGAAGGTTCCTGACCTGGTCAATGTCGTTCATAGACGACCCGCCCTTCGCACGTGGCTCTTCCGATCGGGTGGTTCAGGGACTCCTTCAAACGACCGTTCTCGGCCTCAGTGCAGAGGACGACATCCTGTGGAATCTCGAACCTTCGACACGCCCAGGAAATACGAGCCGCTTCAGCCCGGCGGCTCCGGCCGACCCCGAATGGTTCCCGTTCGATGACGACGAGATCGATGTCCGACCCAGGGCCAGCCTCCCCCCGTGCCTGCGACCCGAACAGGATGATCTTCTCGGGCGAGACTGCCTCCACGATGGCATCCGTCACTTCTCTGAAGACATCCGGGGTCACGATGCCCATGGGAGGGTTGTAGTCATCTCGGCCACCGCGAGGGCGCGGCAGTACGCCCATCGGGGCGTTGCTGACGAGGGCAGAGCCAGGTCAGCGCCGGAAATCGAGAACGGTTTCCCGTAAGGGCTGGCCGGTGGAGTGGACAGGAAGTGCCGGGTCGAGAGGGTTCATCCCTCCTCCTGACTTGGTTGGTGGGAGGTGCCGGATTCGAACCGACGACCACCTGCGTGTAAAGC
>CAIMWE010000173.1 GCA_903845115.1 uncultured Acidobacteriota bacterium
GCCGGCGACGAGGCGGTCAGGCGCCTGGAGGAGGGCCGGCGCTACAACCTCGTCCTGACGGACCTCAAGCTCCCGGGGGCCGACGGCCTCGCGGTCCTCGAGGCGGCGCTGGCTGCGGACCCGGCCCTCCCGGTCGTCCTCCTGACCGGATTCGGCACCGTGGAGACGGCGGTGGCGGCCATGAAACGGGGCGCGGCCGATTTCCTGAGCAAGCCGGTCGACCCGGAGCGCCTCCTGCCGCTGGTGGCCCGGCTGGTCGAAGGGCACCGCGCCTCGCTCTCGGGCCCGATCCTCGCGGGCGAGGCGGTCGCGGCCGGGATGCCCCGGATCATCGGCTCGTCGAGGCCGCTCCTGGAGGCGTTCGAGCGGATTCGCCGCGCGGCGGCGACGGGGGTGACGGTCCTCCTGACGGGCGAGTCGGGGACGGGGAAGGAGCTCTTCGCCAGGGCCCTGCACGCCCTCTCACCCGGGGCCCGCGGGCCCTTCGTGGCGGTGAACGTCGCCGCCCTGCCGGAGAGCCTCGTCGAGAACGAGCTCTTCGGCCACGAGAAGGGGGCGTACACCGGCGCCTCGGAGCGGAGGGCCGGACGGTTCGAGATGGCGGACCACGGGACGCTCTTCCTGGACGAGATCGGCGAGCTCCCGTCCGCGGCACAGACGAAGCTGCTCCGGGTCGTGGAGGAGCGCATCTTCCTCCGGGTCGGCGGAACGGTGCCGGTCTCGGTCGACATCCGCCTCGTGACGGCGACGAACAGCGACCTGTCGGCCCGGGTGAAGGCAGGGACGTTCCGCGAGGACCTCTTCTACCGGCTCGACGTCTTCCAGGTCCGCCTCCCGCCTCTCCGCTCGCGTCGGGAGGACATCCCCGTGCTGGCGCTCGAGTTCGCGCGCGGCGCCGCGGGTGAGGCGGGGCGCGACCAGGTGGAGCTCTCTCCGGCGGCGCTCGAGCGGCTCCAGGAGCACGACTGGCCCGGGAACGTCCGCGAGCTCCGGAACGTCGTGGAGCGGGCGGTGATCCTCTCCGACCGCGGGCCGATCCGGCCCCAGGACGTGGTCATCGGCGTTCCGGGGGAGAGCGCGGCCCCCCGCCCTTCCCTGGACGGTCCGCTGGACGAGTCGATCGAGAGATGGCGCCTGGCGGGGGAGGTGGCCAGCATCCGGAGGGCGCTGGACGAGTCCGGGGGGGACCGCTCGCGCGCCGCGCAGGCTCTCGGGATCCCCGTCCGCCGGCTCTCCCAGCGGATCAAGGAACTGAAGATCTGATCGGCGGGGACCGCCCCGCCGATCAGATCTTCCGAGGGCGGCCAACATGGACCAGGGGAACCACGCGGCGGTTCCCCTGCGCGTTCGGACTTCGTCCTCCGCTACCCCTCCGGAAGCGCGAGGCTGCGGGCCGCGCCAACCAGGGCCTCGAGGAGCTCGGAGTCCTCTTCGGGGGCCACGGTCCGGAGGTCCAGGAGGAGCCGGCCCGCCTCGATCCGGCCGATGACCGGGAGGTCGCCCTCGCGCAGCCGGGACGCGAGCTCTCCGGCCGGGAAGGGGCCCGAGATCGCCACCGCGCGGGACTCCATGGTGGCCTCGGCCCCGCTCCCGCCTCCCGCCACCGCCTCGGTGTCGACCACGGCGCACGAGAGACCGGCTCCGGCCGCGCCGCGGGCGATCGCCTCCGCGCGGGTGGCCAGCCCCCCGAGGTCCGCGGCGAGCATCCGGTAGAGAGGGATCTCTCCCCGGCGGCCCGAGAGGTGCAGGTCCAGCGTCGCCGCGAGGGCGGCGAGGGCCAGCTTGTCGGGGCGGAGGGCGCGGGCGAGCGGGTTGCGGGAGGCTCTCCCCACCAGCTCGGCGCCGCCCAGGAGGATCCCGGCCTGCGGACCGCCGAGCAGCTTGTCGCCCGAGAAGCAGACGAGGTCGGCTCCCGCGTCGAGCGCCCCGGACGGGAGCTCGTCCAGGCGAAGGGCGAGCTCGGGAAGCCGCTCCGTCGCCCCCGACCCGGCGTCGAAGACGAGGGGGACCGCGTGCTGTCGCGTCAGCTTCGAGAGCGCGGCGATGGGGACCTCCTCCGTGAACCCGACGATCCTGTAGTTCGACGGATGGACCTTGAGGACCGCTCCGGCCCCGGCCTCGAGCGCCTCGCGGTAGTCGCCCTCGGTCGTCCTGTTCGTCGTCCCGACCTCGAGGAGAGTCGCCCCGCTCCTGGCGAGGATGGACGGGACGCGGAAGTCGCCCCCGATCGCCACGAGCTCCCCGCGGGAGACCACGACCGGCCGCCCGTTGGCCACGGTGTCGAGGGCGAGGAGGAGGGCCGCCGCGGCGTTCGTGACGGCGAGGGCGTCGAGACCGAGCCGCCCGGCCCCGAAGAGCTCGAGGAGGAGGGGACGGACGTGCTCGCCCCTCCGCCCGCGGCCGCCGGTCGAAAGGTCCAGCTCCAGGGTGCTGAAGCCGGAGGCCCGGAGCACGGCGGCGCGGGCTGCCTCGGCGAGGGGGGCCCTCCCGAGGTTGGTGTGCAGGAGGACTCCCGTGGCGTTGACGACCCGGGCGGGGCCCGGGGGCCTGCGGCTCCAGAGCCGCGCGGCCGCGGCGTCGACGAGCCGCTCCGCGAGCGCCGCTTCGCCGTCCACGCGGGGCGCGGCCTCCCCGTAGCGGAAGAGGTCGGCGACGGCGCGGAGCTCGCTCTTGACGCGGCCGCGGCCGAAGCGTGCGACGAGGCCCCGGTCGGCCGCGAGGCCGAGGAGGCGGTCGATCGAGGGAGGAAACGCGGCGGGTGTGGGCATCCCGCTAGAATCTACCCGAAGAGTCTCCTTGATGCCTCCTACGATCGAACGCGAGCTGAACGAAGTCGAACGCCAGATCTCCCGCCTCAGGATCGACTTCGAGCGGTTCTTCTCGGGTGAGCTGAAGCTGATGCCGGTGCAGTCGCGGCGGCGCCTGGAGAATTTACTCAAGAGGCTCTGGGAGGTGGAGGTCGAGCGAGCGGCGGACCGTTTCCGGCTCCAGATGCTCCAGGAGCGGTTCACGACGCTGTCGGAGCTGTGGGAGAGGAAGCAGCGGCTCCGGGAGGAGGGGCGGCCTCTCGCGCCCCGCGAGGTCCCGGGGAGGGTCGCGGCGCCCCCGGCCCCGCATTCCGGGGCGCCGGGCGACGCGGGGGCGCCGGCCCCCGTAAAAGCGAAGCCCAGGGCCGATTTCCGGCCGCTCTTCGAACGGTACCGGGCGGCGAGGCAGGGACTGGGCGAGGACGTGAGCAGGATGAGCTACGAGCGATTCGAGGAGCTGGTCCGGCAGAAGGCCGAGGAGATCCGGAGACGGACCGGTACGGGGAAGCTGATCTTCGAGGTCAGGACGGAAGACGGGAAGGTCCGCCTGGTGGGGCGTCCCGCCCCGGCGAAAGGATGAATGGGATGAACGGCAAGGGAACGGGACGCCGGCTGGCGCTTCTGCTGTCGCTGGGCCTCGTCGCGGGGACCGCGATGGCGCGCGACGTCTACAAGGGCTCGCTCGACCCGGACATTCCGCGGCACAGGGCCGTCCTGGAGATCCTGAGCCAGCTGGAGGCGAACCCGAAGGACGCGGGGCTGAAGAACGACCTCGGCTGCCTGATCGCCCAGGAAGGGTTCTGGAAGGACGCGCTCCGCGAGTTCGACGAGGCCGCCGACCTCGCCCCGAAGGACGACCGCCCCTCCTTCAACGCCGGGCTCGTGAAGGCGGCGAAGGGCGAGTGGTACGGCGCCCGGAACTACTTCCAGAAGGCGACGAAGCGGAACCCCGGCAACTGGCCCGCCTGGTGGATGACGGGCTTCGCGGAGGAGCAGCTCCGGAACCCCTCGGCGGCCGTCGAGGCCTACAAGGTGTCGCTCCGCGTCGACACCTCCCTGTTCGACGTCTCCGTGAACCCCTACGCCGCGTGGTCGCAGCTGAGGTCGAGGGTCTACCTGGAGACCTACGAGAGCCGCCGCGTCCGGGCCCTGCTCCCGAAAAGCGAGCAGCTGGAGAACCCGGAGATGGTGGCTTCCTTCTTCCAGAAGTCGAAGAAGGGAGGGCCTCCCGCCGGCGCGCCCGTGCCCTCCGCGCCCACTCCCGAGCCCAGGTCGGGACCGGTCATTTCGGCGGTCCCTGCGGCCTCCTCGGCCCCGTCGGCCCCTCCTCCGTCGGCGCCCGTCTGGAATCCGCGGACCACTTCGCGCGGGCGGGGCGAGCCGGTTCCGGCCGCTCCCACGCCCGAGCCGACGCCTCCTCCGGCGGCTCCGCCGGCGCCAGGAGCCAAGCCGGCGCCGGCAGTCGCCGGGGACCTGGTGCGCGTGGAGGGAGAGGGTGCCGGCTCGCCGGGGACCGTCGCGCCGACACCCGGGGGTCCCGGGGTTCTCAGAGGTCCCGGGGGGATGAGGCCTCCGGCCCCGAACTAGGCGGGTTCAGCCGAGGTTCCAGCGCGGCACGAGGAGGGTCGGCGACCCCGCCCCTCCTCGACCGCCCGTGACGAACTTCAGGTCGTCCCCGGTCCCCGAGACCGACCGGAGGAACTCGGAGAGGCGTCCCGCGATCGGGATCTCCGAGAGCTTCGCGGCGGCGCGTCCCTGCTCGATGGCGTAGCCCGCCGCCATGAGGCGGAACTGGTCCGCCGCCAGGTCGACCTCGGGCCGCTCGAGGAGGACCGCCGCGTAGACCCCCCGGCGCACCGACGAAAGGAGGTCGACCGGCGAGAGACCTCCCGACGGGTCGACGAAGAAGTTCGTCGGGCCTATCTCGGGGGGCGAGTGCCACGTGGTGCGGATGGCGTTCCCGGTGGCGGGCCATCCGGTGCGGAGCGCCGTCGCGACATCGGTGAGACGGGAGGCGACGCGGCCGCGGTCCACGACGGCCGTCCGCTGCATCGGGGTCCCCTCCCCGTCGCGGGTCCCCCGGACCGGCCCCCCCGGCGCGAAGGCGCTGTCGACGATCGTGAGGACCGGCGAGGTGAGGGGGTCGCGGCCTCCCCGGGTCCGGGCGGCGAGGAGCAGCTCCTGCGAGTCGCCGAAGAAGAGGGGGGCGAGGCGTCCGACGAGGTGGGCCGCGACGTGAGGGTCGAGAAGGACGTCGGCCTTCCCCCGCGCCGCCGGCTCGCCCGTCAGCGGCAGCAGGACGCGGTCGGCGGCGTGCCGCGCGAGACGGGCCAGGGAGAGCTCCTCCAGCCGGGCGGCCACCGCCACGACCCGCGCCGAGAAGCGGCCGGCCGCGGACCGGGCCGCCACCGTCGCCACGATGCTCGCGGCCGTGCTCTCCCACGACGCCTCCCGGCCTCCGGTCGTGGCGATCCGCTCGCGCCGCTCGCCGGCATGGACGGAGACCTCGCGGAGGGAGACGGCCCCTTTTCCGGCGACGCCGATGTCCCGCCGGAAGCCGACGATCGTCTCCAGGATCCTCTCCTCGTCCGGGAACGGGGGGTCGGTGAGAGGGGTCCGCTCGTGGGCCTCTCCGGGAAGCGGGGAGGCCGCCCGGAACCCTCGCCGGGACCGCCCGCGCGGGACGAGACCGGCGGCCTGGGAGACGAGGTGCCGGGCGCCTTCGGGCCCGGCGGCCGCAAAGCCGCTCCTCCCGCCCCGGAAGAGGCGGAGGGCGAACCCGGTCTCGGAGGCGTCGGTGACCGAGATGCCGTCCTCGCCCTCCGTCACCTCGACCTGCCACCCGCGCCGCTCGTACAGCTCGGCTCCGGCCAGCGGTCCCTTCTCGGCCGCCGCGGCGTCCTGGAAAAGGTGGTCGAAGAGAGCGGTCTCGCGGGGCCTCATCGGCGGGCGGGCCTCGCGAGAAGCGAGCGGACGAGGAGGGCCGGGGCGGCTCCTCCGACCGGCAGAGGGTCTCCCCCCTTCACGCAGAGCGAGAGGCCGGCGGAGGAGGTCACGGTGTCGCCGGGGGAGCCGTCGATCTGGGACAGCGCCCTGATCACGTCGCCGGTCAGGACGAATCGGCCGACCGGTCCGCCGAGGCGCCCCCTGCGGATCACGTCGGCCCGTTCCACGAAGAGCGCGAAGCGCCCCGATTCGGGGTCGGCCGAGCCGAAGGCGATCTCCCGCACGTAGAGCCCTTCGCCGCAGATCGCGACCAGCTCCTCCTCCGGCCGGTTCCCGGGGGCGACCACGACGTTCGCCATCCGGGCGCGCGGAGGGCGCCGGAAGTCGGGCGTGCGGGCGTGCCCGTTCGACCGCGGCCCCGCGGTCCGGCGGTCGGAGAGGAGGTCGCCGACCACCCCCGAGGAGATCAGCGGGACGCGCCGGGCCTCGGTCCCCTCGTCGTCGAAGAGGTAGGAGCCCGGGAGGTCCTCGCGGAGCGGGTCGTCCATCACGTCGACGTCCGGAGGGGCGACCGCAGCGCTTCTGACCCGCGACAGGACCGAGAGGCGCTCTCCGGCCTCCGCCTCCAGAGGGTGGCCGACGGTCTCGTGCCAGAAGACGACGGCGGCCGCCGGCGAGAGGACCACGTCGGTCTCGCCTCCCGGGGGGGGCGCCGCCGGGACCGGGCGCAGGGCCTCCTGGAGGAGGGCCGAAAATGTCTCGAGTGCCGGGGCGGTCGGCCGGGTCGACTGGAAGCAGAACGACCGCTCCGCCTCGACGCGCCGGATCGTCCCGGTCGCCTCGAGTCTCGAGAGCGCGCCGCACCAGACGGCGGAGCGCGGGGTGACGACGACGCGGCCGGTGGCGATCCGGGAGACGGTGATCGAGAGCGCGATCCCCCGGGGATCGGCGAGGGCCTTCGCGAGGGCCGCCTGCAGCAGCGCGGCGAACGACTCGTCGTCGGGGGAGAGGGCGGCGTCGGCCCGGGCCGCCCGCTCCGCGCGGTGGGACTTGAGGAACGGGGAGGTCCCGGTCCTCCGAGCCGCGTCGCGGACCGCCGACCGGAGGGCGTCGGGCGAGTCCCCGGCGCGGGCCACCAGGAGGTGCCCGGTCCCCCGCCTCAGGCGGACGGCGGTGCCGCTCTCCTCCGTGAGGGAGGCCGAGACGAGCCCGGCCTCGTTCGCGGTCCACGACGCGACCCGCTTCCGCTCCCGGAACGCCTCGCCCTCCTCGCCCCTCCGGAGCATCCCCCGGACGAGGCGGACGGCGTCGTCCGCGTCCTGCAGCAGGTCGTTCAACGCCCCGATTGTAGGGAACGGCGGGAACCCGTGTGGCGCGGCGAGTGGAGACGTGTATCCTTCGCCCTCGATGTCCCTGTCCGAGACTCGCCTCTCCGCGCAGGCCGCCTTCGTCGCCCGGCGGCTCGTGGCGGACAACGTCGTGAAGGCCCAGGCGGTCGCCGACCTCCGCAGGACCGTGGAGGCCGTCCTCGTCGCCGACCGGGACCGCGAGCGGGCCCTGGACCGGGAAGTCGAGGCGCTCCTCCGGGCCAACCGCCAGTCGATTCAGGCGGCCGGCGCCGACTACTCCGAGATGTTCCGGAAAGCGAAGAAGATGCTGGCGGCCAGGAAGAAGATCCCCCTCTAGCGGAGTGTGAAGACGATGCGTACGAGTGAAGAACGCCTCAGGTATCTCGACTCGCTTCGGGAGGCGGCCAGGGCCGGAGGCGGCGCGGCCCGCCTCGCGAAGCAGCACGCCTCCGGGAAGCTGTCGGCGCGGGAGCGGGTCGAGCTCCTCGGCGACTCCGGCTCCTTCGAGGAGGTGGACCCGTTCGTGGTCCACCGGTGCCGCGACTTCGGGATGGGGCAGCCCGAGGACCTGATCCCGGGCGACGGCGTCGTCGCGGGCTCGGTCCGCGTGGACGGCCGCCCGGTCTTCGTCTTCGCCCAGGACTTCACCGTCTTCGGCGGCTCCCTGTCGGAGACGAACGCCGCGAAGATCTGCAAGGTCATGGACCTGGCGATGCGGATCGGCGCCCCGGTCGTCGGGCTGAACGACTCGGGCGGCGCCCGCATCCAGGAAGGGGTCGCCTCCCTGGCCGGATACGCCGACATCTTCCTCCTGAACACGCTCGCCTCGGGTGTCGTGCCGCAGATCTCCGCGATCATGGGGCCGTGCGCAGGCGGCGCCGTCTACTCGCCCGCGATCACCGACTTCATCATGATGGTCCGCGGGACCAGCTACATGTTCGTCACCGGGCCGGACGTCATCAAGACCGTGACCCACGAGGAGGTGACGAAGGAGGCCCTGGGCGGAGCCGACACGCACGCGTCGACCTCCGGCGTCGCGCACGTCGTGGCCGACTCCGACGCCGACTGCCTCCTCCGGATCCGGGACCTGCTCGGCTTCCTCCCGTCCAACAACCGCGAGGACCCGCCGCGCCGGTCCCCGAAGGACCCGGTCGACCGGGAGGACCCCGCGCTCGATAGGTTCATCCCGGAGAACCCGAACCAGCCGTACGACATGAAGACGCTCCTCGCGTCGGTAGTGGACGACGGCGACTTCTTCGAGATCCACGCGGACTACGCGAAGAACCTGGTCGTCGGCTTCGCGAGGCTGGGCGGCCGCCCGGTCGGCATCGTGGCCAACCAGCCCGACTTCCTCGCCGGCTGCCTCGACATCGACTCGTCCTTGAAGGGCGCCCGGTTCGTCCGGTTCTGCGACGCCTTCAACATCCCGATCGTCACCTTCGTGGACGTCCCCGGGTTCCTGCCGGGGACGAAGCAGGAGTTCGGGGGGATCATCAAGCACGGGGCGAAGCTCCTCTACGCCTTCGCCGAGGCGACGGTCCCGAAGGTCACGCTGATCACGCGGAAGGCGTACGGCGGCGCGTACGACGTGATGTCCTCCAAGCACATCCGGGCCGACTTCAACTTCGCCTACCCGTCGGCCGAGATCGCCGTCATGGGCCCCGAGGGGGCGGTCAACATCCTCTACGGCCGGGAGCTCGCGGCGGCCGTCGACCCGGTGGAGGCCCGCAAGGAGAAGGTGAGCGAGTACCAGCTCCTCTTCGCCAACCCCTACGTCGCGGCGCGGAAGGGGTACATCGACGACGTCATCCACCCGCGGACGACGCGGCGGCGGCTCATCCGCTCGCTCGAGTTCCTCGGCAACAAGCGGGACACCGTCCCCCCCAAGAAGCACGGGTGCATCCCGCTATGAGCGCCCCGCGGCTGCTCATCGCGAACCGGGGCGAGATCGCGGTCCGGATCATCCGGGCCTGCCGCGCCCTCGGCATCTCTCCCGTCGCGGTCTACTCCGAGCCCGACCGGGACGCCCTCCATGTCCGGCTGGCGGACTGGGCCGTTCCGATCGGCCCGGCCCCGGCAAAGGAGTCGTATCTCGTCGTCGAGAAGCTGCTCGACGCCGCCGCCTGGACCGGGGCGAGCTTCGTCCACCCCGGCTTCGGCTTCCTCTCCGAGAACGCCGAGTTCGCCCAGGCCGTCATCGACCGAGGGCTGATCTGGGTCGGCCCGAAACCCTCCTCGATCTCGGCGATGGGGTCGAAGACCGAGTCCCGCCGGAGGATGGTGGAGGCCAAGGTCCCCGTCGTCCCCGGCATGACGACGCCCGCGAAGGACGCCGACGAGCTGGTCCGGTTCGGCCGGGAGCACGGCTTCCCCCTCCTCCTCAAGGCTGCCGCAGGGGGCGGCGGGAAGGGGATGCGGGTCGTCCGGTCGGAGGACGAGGTCGCCGCGGCGTTCGAGAGGACGCGGAGCGAGGCGAAGTCGTTCTTCGCGGACGAGGCCGTCTACGCCGAGCTCTACGTCGAGAACTCCCGTCACGTCGAGGTGCAGGTCCTCGGCGACAAGCAGGGGCGGGTGATCGCCGTCGGCGAGCGGGAGTGCTCGCTCCAGCGGCGCCACCAGAAGGTCCTGGAGGAGTGCCCGTCGCCGGTCGTCGGCCCGGAGCTCCGGGCGCGGATGCAGGCCGTGGCGGTCGCCGCCGCCAAGGCGGTCGAGTACGAGTCGGCCGGGACGGTGGAGTTCCTCCTGGCGCAGGACGGGCGGTTCTACTTCCTGGAGATGAACACCCGGATCCAGGTGGAGCACCCGGTCACGGAGATGGTCTACGGCGTGGACCTCGTCGCCGAGATGATCCGGATCGCCCGCGGCGAGCCGATGTCGCTCCCCGAGGTCCTCGACCCGCGCGGCCACGCGGTCGAGTGCCGCATCTACGCCGAGGACCCGGCCAGGAACTTCGCCCCGTCCCCCGGGGTCGTCAAGAAGATCCGCTGGCCGGGCGGACCGGGGATCCGCATCGACGCAGGCCTCGAGGAGGGGGACACCGTCCCGCTCGACTACGACCCGATGGTCGCCAAGCTGATCACCTGGGGAGAGGACCGCCCGAAGGCGATCGCCCGGATGATCTCGGCCCTCCAGGAGTCGCGGGTGGAGGGGATCGAGAGCTCCATCCCGTTCTTCCTCGAGCTCCTCGCCGACCCGGACGTCCAGGCCGGGCGCTTCTCGACGCAGTTCCTGGACACCTGGAAGTACTCCGGGCACCGCCAGCCCGAGGCGGGGCTCGAGGACTTCGCGCTCGTGGCGGCCGCCCTGGACGCGGTCGGCCGCAGCGGGCGCGCGTCCCTGCTGGGACCCTCGGACGGACCGTCCGCCTGGCGGACCGCCCGTCCTTCCTACGGGAGGCGCGATTGAAGTACTCCGCGCAGTTCGGCGAAGGCAAGGAAACCCGGGCGCGGGCGATCGAGATCCCCCGCGAGGCGGCCGGCCCCAAGGTGGATGTCGTCCTGGACGGGAAGAACGCCCTCTGGGAGGTGAGCCCGATGCCGGGCGGCGGCTATTCGCTCGTCGGCCCCGACAGCCGGCACGCGGAGGCGACCGTCCACCGCCTGCCCGACGGGCGGCTCCGCGTCCACGTGGGTGGGGACGTCTTCGAGTTCGAGTTCCTCGACGAGCTGACCGCCCGCGCCCAGCAGGCGGCCGGCGCGAAGGGGAAGAGGAAGTCGTCCGACGTGAAGGCCGCGATCCCGGGACGGGTCCTCCGGATCCTGGTGAAGCCGGGGGACGTGGTGACGGCCAAGCAGCCGCTCCTCGTCCTCGAGGCGATGAAGATGGAGAACGACGTCCGGTCCACGCGCGACGGGACGATCCGCTCGGTCGAGGTCGTGGCCGGGCAGGCGGTCGGCGCCGGGGACGTCCTCGTGCGCTTCGCGCCAGAGACCTGAAGCAGCTGAAGAACCGAAAAGCCCAGGAGGCCTTCGAACACATGCCCGCTCGCATCGAACGACGTCTGCGCCCCGTGGCCTTCGCCGCCGCGGCCTTCCTCTCCGCCGGAGCCCTCTTCCTCGCCAGCGCCACCGCCTCGCCGCAGGCGCTGCCCCCGCCCGCACCCACGGCCGCTCCGAGGCCCAAGATGGACCCGAAGCTCGAACCGGTCGCCGCGTGGCTCGGCGGGCTCTTCCCCTGGGGGCCGGGGGAGGTCTACATCGAGGACGTCCTGGCCTACAAGGTGAAGGGGCACCGGCTCCTGAAGGCCTCGAAGACCTACGGGGACGCCCGCAACAACGACCAGACGTTCCTCGTCCTGGACGAGGGGAGCCAGGGCGTCATCATCGGGGACCCGTTCCTGGACGAGGTCCGGATGAAGGCGCCCCAGCCGGTCAGGACCGACGCCGACCTGGCCGGCGTCCGCGAGCAGATCCAGAAGTTCCTGCGCGGGCGCTCGCGGGTCGTCCTCGACCCGTCCGCCGACCGGCCCGGGTTCAAGGGGGTGAAGATCCTGGTGGACTCCGGGTACGGGCCGTACGAGATCGGGGCGTTCGTCACCGCCGACGACGGCGCCCTGCTGATCGCCGGGCGCGCCTGGGACCGGAAGCGGTCGTTCGCCGACCAGCGGAAGGAGATGATCAAGCTCACGGGGACCCCGGCGCTGGGCCCGGCGGACGCGACCGTCACCATCGTCGAGTACTCGGACATGCAGTGCGGCTTCTGCAAGAAGCGGACGGCCGACTGGGAGCCGCTCCTCGAGAAGCTGGGGAAGTCCCTGAAGATCCGCCGTTACTTCAAGGCGTTCCCGCTGGTCAACGACCACCCGTGGGCGTTCCGGGCGTCGGCGGCGGGCCGCTGCTTCATCGATAAGGACCCGGCCCTCTTCTTCCGGTGGAAGTCGAACGTCTACAGCCGTCAGGAGACGCTGACGGTCGCGGACCTGGACACCTTCGCGCTGGACTTCGCGATATCGAACGACCTGGCGGAAGACTGGTTCAAGGGTTGCTACCTCAAGGACTCCACCTGCAGCCGGATCCTGTCGGACCTCACGGAAGGGTTCGCGATCAGAGTCCGGGCAACGCCGACGTACATCATCGACGGGGTCGCGGTCTCCTGGTACGCCGACAACATCATGGAGGACTACCTTCGCCAGACCTACCTTAAAGGGGCCGTGAACCCCCCGAAAAAAGGGGAGAGTCCGGCCAAGAAAGGAGTGAAATAAAGGCCCTTGTCTCAATCACTTGATTGGACCAAACCCCGTGTTGCCGCGGCAGGCCCGGGCCCGCTAGAGGCGTGGTAGACTCAGAAGAGTTTTCATCGTCCCCGGCAAGGGGATTCCGTCTGTTTATCGTTGGGAGTTCGAGAAAGGAGAAACGAGGTTAGGAATCATGCGGAATAAATCCATTTGGCTCGCATTTCTGATCCTGGGTCTGGTCCTCGCGAATAACGCGTGGGCGCAGGGCCTCCCGTCGGCGACGCTGTCGGGCAAGGTCATCAACGAGGGGCAGGGGCTGCCCGGAGTCTCGGTGGCCGTGAAGTCCCCGTCCCTCCAGGGCACCCGGTCGACCGTGACCTCGGGGAACGGCGACTACTCGTTCGTCGCCCTTCCCCCCGGCAAGTACACGGTGACCTTCTCGCTCACCGGCTTCCAGCCGGTCACGAAGCAGGTCGAGCTGAGCGCCGCCCAGTCCACGAGCGTCGGCGCCACGCTCAGCCTGACGTCGGTGGCCGCCGAGGCGATCGTCGTCGGCCGAGCGGAGAACATCTCCGAGACGACGCAGTCCTCGACGACCTACACCGCCGAGGTCATCAACAAGCTGCCGACGGCGCGGACCATCGCGTCGTCCACCAACCTGGCGCCCGGCGTCAACTCGAACGGGCCCAACGGCAACCTGACCATCTCGGGCGCTCAGTCGTTCGACAACCTCTACCTCGTGAACGGCGCCATGATCCAGGACAACGTCCGTCTCACGCCGACGAACCTCTACATCGAGGACGCGGTCCAGGAGACGACGACGACGACCGGCGGCGTCTCGGCCGAGTACGGCCGGTTCGCGGGCGGCGTCATCAACACGATCACGAAGTCGGGCGGCAACAGCTTCAGCGGGTCGTTCCGGACCAGCTTCACGAACCCGGCGTGGAGCGCCACCTCGCCGAAGGCCACCGACGGCCTCCAGAGCCTGAACGAGAGCTACGAGGCGACGCTCGGCGGGCCGATCGTCAAGGACATGATCTGGGCGTTCCTGGCCGGCCGGTACGCCAAGACCGACGTGTCGATCACGACGCAGTCGACCCTGATCCCGGTCAACCAGACGAACACGGACAAGCGCTACGAAGGCAAGCTGACCATCTCGCCGGTCCAGAACCACACGATCACGGCGAACTACCTCAACTACGAGGTCGACCAGGCCAACTACTACTTCAGCACGTACGCGACGTACGACCTGGCCAGCTTCTACGACCGGCAGCTGCCCAGCGACTTCTTCGCCGCCAACTACAACGGCGTCCTGACGAGCAACTTCTTCGTCGAGGCGCAGTACTCGCAGAAGCACTACACCTTCAAGAACTCGGGCGGCACGGACCAGACCCTCATCGGCGGCACCCCGATCTTCGACCTCACGAACAGCGCGATCTACCACACGCCCTACTTCTGCGCGTCCTGCCCGGGCGCCGAGGAGACGCGTGACAACCAGGACGCCTTCGCCAAGGCGACCTACTTCCTCTCGACCCCCTCGATCGGGAGCATGAACATCGTCGTCGGCTACGACCAGTTTCGCGGGCACCACCTCTCCAACAACTACCAGTCGGGGAGCCAGTTCGTCGCCAACGCCGACGACACCCGCTTCATCGGACAGACGGCCTACCCGCAGTTCACCTCCGGCCTGGCCACCCTCAACTACTACCCGATCCTCCAGCTGGCCCAGCAGTCCAACCTGAGGACCGACTCGGTCTTCCTGAACGACACCTGGAAGATCAACAACCAGATCTCCCTGAACCTCGGCGTCCGCTGGGACAAGAACAACGCGGTCGACATGCAGGGCGTCACCCGGCAGAACGACAGCGCCTGGAGCCCGCGCCTCGGCGTGACCTTCGACGCGAAGGGTGATGGCACCCTGAAGTTCAACGCCTCTTACGGCCGGTACGTCTCCGCGGTCAACGAGAACTTCGCCGGAGCGGCCTCCGGCGCCGGCAGCCCCGCCGGCTTCTACTACGTCTACGGCGGCGCCGACATCAACACCGGCTCCGCCCCGTGGCTGAGCCAGAACGACTCGCTCACGCAGTTCTTGGGCTGGTGGGGCATCAACCGCCCCAACATGTTCCCGACCCAGAACGCGGACAGCATGTACGCAGCCAACTACGGCGGCCTGAACACCTTCATCGCCGACGGGATGAAGTCGCCGCACAACGACGAGGTCGCGCTTGGCATCGCCGGGACCGCGGGTCCCCGGCTCACCTACCGCATGGACGGCACCTACCGCAAGGGCGGCGGGTTCATCGAGACCTACGCCGACATGTCGACCGGGCACTCGACGGACCCGGCCGGGAACATGTACGACAACAACATCACGCGGAACGGCGGCAGCGAGTACAACCGGACTTACTACGGCCTCGCGCTCTCTTTCGCCTACCGCCCCGCCGACGGCCTGAGCCTCGGCGGCAACTGGACCTGGTCGCATACGTACGGCAACCTCGTCGGCGAGACGTCGGGCTCCGGCCCGGTGGTCGGCACCCTCAGCAACTATCCTGAGTACCATCAGAACTCCTGGTTCGCCCCCACCGGCGAGCTCTCCCAGGACCAGCGGCACCGCGTCCGGATCTTCGGGTCGTATGACCTCCCGCTGCCCAAGTCCGCCGGGAACCTCGGCGTGGGCCTCATCTTCCAGGCCAACAGCGGCCTCCCCTACTCCGCCGCCGGCACGATCCGGGTCAGCTCGTGGGTGACGAACCCCGGGTACGAGACGCCTCCCACCAACAACACCTACTACTTCAGCTCCCGCGGCGCCCTCACGACGGAAGCCTGGTACCAGGCCGACCTCTCCCTCAACTACTCCTACGACATCGGGCCGGTCCAGATCTACGTCCAGCCCCAGGTCCTCAACGTGTTCAACTCCCAGCACCTGAACGGCACCAACCTGAACACGACGGTTTACACGGCGTCCAACTCCGGCCGTGGCCTGAAGGCGTTCAACCCCTTCACGACCAACCACGACGCTCTCGTCGAGTGCCCGCAGGGCAGCACGGCCGCCCAGTGCTCGGCCCTCGGCGCGAACTTCATGGTGGGCCCGACCTTCGGTCAGTCCGCCAATTCCCTCGCCTACCAGACCCCGCGGACCTACCGGATGTCGGTCGGCCTCCGCTTCTAACCCTTCCTTTCGATCGATCGGACGCCCCGGCCTTCGGGCCGGGGCTTTTTCTATTCTGGGGGTCCTTCCCGCGGCCGTTCCGGCCTCCTCGCGCCGCCCGGGCGGAATCCCGGTCGCCTCCCGGCAGTCGCCCTCCCGCCGACAGGGGCTGGCCGCGGGGAACGGACCGATGGCCTCCCTGATCAGCGGAGGAACATTTTGCTGGGACCTCCCTCTCCTCGTGGGTTAGACTCCCCCAAATTTTTTCCGGAAGTCAGAGAGGAGAAACGAGGTGAGGAGCATGAGCAAGATTCCTGTTTGGCTCGCATTCCTGGCCCTGGGGCTGGCCGTCGCGGGCGACGCGTGGTCCCAGGGCCTCCCGACGGCGACGCTGTCGGGGAGGGTCATCAACGAGGGGCAGGGGCTCCCGGGGGTGTCCGTGACCGTCAAGTCGCCGAACCTGCAGGGCTCCCGGTCCACGGTCACCGCCGGGAGCGGCGACTACGCCTTCATCGCCCTCCCTTCCGGTAAGTACACCGTCACCTACTCGCTCTCGGGCTTCCAGAACCTCGTCAAGCAGGTGGACCTCGGCGCC
>CAIMWE010000174.1 GCA_903845115.1 uncultured Acidobacteriota bacterium
ATCGACGACCCGGCGCGGGTCGGCCTCGTCGAGGCCCACGGCACCGGGACCGCGCTCGGCGACCCGATCGAGCTCCACGCCCTCCGGGCGGTCCTCTGCCCGCCGGCCCATCCCCGCGGCCCGCTCCTCGTCTCCTCCGTCAAGACGAACCTCGGGCACCTCGAGGCGGCGGCGGGGATCGCGGGACTCGTCAAGGCGGTCCTGGCGCTCGGCCACGCGGAGGTCCCGCCGCACCTCCACTTCCGGCAGCTCTCTCCCCACATCGACCTCGGGGACGCCCCGATCGCGATTCCGACCGCGCGGACGCCCTGGCCGGCGGCGGAATTCCCGCGCCTGGCGGGCGTCAGCTCGTTCGGGTTCAGCGGGACGAACATCCACGTCGTCGTGGAGGAGGCCCGTGGCCTCCCGGAGCCGCCGCGCCTCCCCGACCGCGCGGCGCAGCTCCTCCTCCTCTCGGGGCGGACCCCGGAGGCGCTCCGGTCGGCGGCGTCGCGGCTCGAGCGACACCTCGCGTCTCCCGCGGGGGAGGAGCTCGCCGGCGTCGCCGCCACGCTCGCGACGGGGCGTGCGCACCTCGCCGAGCGCTTCGCCGCGGTCGTCCGCTCGCGCGAGGAGGGGCTCGCCGTTCTCTCCCGCTTCCGGAGCGGCGAGCGCTCCCCCGGGATCCTCTCGGGGCGCGCCGATCCGGGCGAGAGGCCGGTCGTGGCGTTCCTCTTCACGGGACAGGGGGCGCAGGGACCGGGGATGGGGCGAGCGCTCTGGGACTCCGAGCCGCTCTTCCGCCGGGCGATCGAGGAGTTCGACGCGGTCCTCGCGCCTCACCTCGACGTCCCGCTGCGCGATCTCCTCCTCGGGACCTCGGAGCCGGGGGCGATCCACGAGACCGCGAGGACGCAGCCGGCCCTCGTCGCGCTCGAGCTCGCCCTCGTCCGCCTCCTCGGCTCCTGGGGCCTCGCTCCCGCCTGGACCTTCGGACACAGCGTCGGCGAGATCGCGGCCGCCGCGGCGGCGGGGATCCTCTCCGAGGGGGACGCCCTGCGCTTCGCGGCGAGGCGGGGAGCGCTGATGGGGGCCCTCCCCGCCGGGGGGGCGATGGCTGCCCTCCTCGCGCCGGAGGGGGAGGTCCGGGGGCTCCTCGGGCGCCTCCCGGCGGGGGAGCGGGCGCTCCTTTCGATCGCGGCGGTCAACGGGCCCTCGAGCACGGTCGTCTCCGGCGGGGCGGGGGCCCTCGAGAGGTTCCTCGCGATCGCCTCGGCCGCGGGGCTCGCCTCCGAGAGGCTCACCGTCTCGCACGCCTTCCACTCCCCGCTCCTCGAGCCGGTCCTGGACGAGCTGGAGCGGGTCGCGTCGGAGATGCCGCACGCGCCCGGCCGGGCGGGGCTCGTCCTCGACGTCACGGGAGCCGCCGCGCGGCCGGGGGAGCTTTGCGGGGCCTACTGGCGGCGGCAGGCGCGGGAGGCGGTCCGGTTCGACGAGGGGATCAGGTCCCTCGCGGCGCAGGGGGTCGACACCTTCGTCGAGGTGGGGCCGCACCCGGTCCTCGTCACGATGGGGAGGCGCTGCGTCGGCGCGCACGCCGGAAGAGCGCCGGCCTGGATCGGGACCCTCCGGCGCGGCGTCCCGGCCGACGGCGCTCTTCTCGCGGCCCTCGGCGAGCTGCACGTCCGGGGCGTCCCCGTCGACTGGAAGGGGGTCCACCGCGAAAGGGGACGGACCGTCACCCTCCCCTCCTACCCGTTCGAGCGGACGAGCCACTGGCTCCCTGCCGAGACGGGGTCCGCGCGGCCAGGCGACGAGGTGGCGACTGTGGCGACTGGGGAGACTGGGGTGTCCGCCCCGGCGCCCCCCCTGCCGGGACGCGCCATCGCCACGCCGCTGGCCCGGGCGGTCTTCGAGACGACCGTCGGCCTCGAGACGTTCCCGCTCCTCGAAGGGCACGTGGTCGGCGGGCGGGTCGTCGTTCCGGGGGCCTTCCACCTCGCGGTGCTCGCGTCCGCGGCGCAGAGCCTCGTCCCCGGTCCCTTCGCTCTAGAGGCGGTCGCCTTCCGCGAGCCCCTCGTCCTCGCCGACGACGAGAGCCTCGTGCTGCAGGTGACCGCGGTGACGGGCCCTGCGCCCGGAACGCTCGACCTGCGAGTCGGGACGCTCCGGGGGGAGGAGTGGACCTCTCACGCCGAGGCGACCCTCGCGCCGATCGTCGGAGAGGGAGACCGCGCGGTGGAGGAGGCGGCCGGCCCCCTCTCGCCTTCGGATCCCGGGGAGGTCTACGCCTTCCTCGAGGCGACCGGCGTCTCCCTCGGGGCGGGATTCCGGTGGATCCGGAGCCTCCGGAGCGGACCGGGGGAGGCGGTGGCGACGCTCGACGGGGACGACGCCGGGTGGGCCGCCGCCGGGCTCCTCCACCCGGGACTCGTCGACGGGGCGTTCCAGGTGATCGCCGCCGCCGGAAGAGGGAGCGGGGGAGAGGGAGCGGCCCTGACCCTTCCCTTCGCCGTCGACCGCTTCGCCCTCCTCGGCCCTCTCGCCCCGCCCCTCACGGCGACGGCCCGCGTCCGCCCCTCCGGGGGAAGCCCTCCCCCGGGAGACGTCGTCCTGCGGGACGCCTCGGGGCAGGTCGTTCTCGCCGTGCGGGGACTGCGCCTCAGAGAGGCCGACCGGGGCGCTCTCGCCGGGCACGGATCCGCGTGGCTTCACGAGGTCGCCTGGAGGGTCTCCCCGGTGCCGGACTCTTCTCCGTCGCTCTCCGGCCGCTGGCTCGTCGTCGCGTCGGACCCGCTTCTCGCACGCCGCGTCGCCGAGGCGGTGGAGAGGGCGGGCGCCTCCTGCGCCGTCGCGGTCGAGCGGCGAGCCGGCGGAGCGGTCGAAGCGACTGGTTCGAGGGGTCTCGCGGCGGACCCCGCCTCGGCGGAGGAGGTCGCGAGGCTCCTGGCGGCCGTCGAGACGGAGGGGTCTCTCTCGGGGGTCCTCGACCTCTGGCCGCTCGGGGCGGGTGAGGGCTCGCCGGAGGCAGACCTCGAGCGGGACCAGGAGCGGGTGGCGGCGGGAGCGCTCCACCTCGTCCAGGCGCTCGCCGCACGCGGCGTCCCGACGCGCCTCGTCCTCGTCACCCGGGGCGCGCAGGCCCTTCCCGGCGACGCTCCCGGGCGCGTCGCCCCGGTGCAGGCGCTCGCGTGGGGCCTCGGCCGGGTCGTTGCGCTCGAGTCTCCCGAGATGGGGCCGCTCCGGCTGGACCTCGATCCCGACCCCGAGGCGGACCTCGCCCGGGATCTCGTGGCAGCAGTTGCAGCGGACTCCGCATCCTCCCCCGTCGTTTCCGGGGATCGCGAGGAGGAGGTCGCCTTGCGCGGCGGCGTCCGCTTCGTCCCGCGCCTCGTCCGGTCGACCGGTGCAGGCGGTGCCGTCGGTACAGTCGACGCAGAGGGCGCTTCCGGCGGCGGATCGACCCACCCCGCGGAGGGGACGTTCCTCGTCACTGGAGGAATGGGGGGGCTGGGCCTCGCCGTGGCGCGTTTCCTCGCTGCACGCGGGGCCAGGGGGCTCGTCCTCGTCGGGAGAAGGCCCCCCTCCGGCCCGGCGCGGGAGGAGATCCGCGCGCTCGAAGCGGCGGGGGTCCGCGTCGAGACGGTCGCGGTCGACGTCTCGGAGGGTGGGGCGGCGGCGAGGATCAGGTCGGCGCTCGCCGGGCTCCCGCCGCTCGCGGGGGTCGTCCACGCCGCTGGGGTCCTGGACGACGCGACGCTCCTGCAGCTCGACTGGAGCCGCTTCCGGAAGGTCCTGGCGCCCAAGGTCGCCGGGACGCTGGCCCTCGCGGAGCTGGCCGGGGGAGTGCCGTTCGTCCTCTTCTCGTCCGCGGCGGGTCTCCTCGGGTCGGCGGGGCAGGGGGCCTATGCGGCAGCCAACGCCTTCCTGGACAGTTTCGCCCCGGCCCGAGGGGCGCTCTCGGTCGGCTGGGGGCGGTGGTCGGGGAGCGGGATGGCGAGCCGGGCCGCGGCCGGCGGGCGGTGGCTCCGGTGGAGCGGTGCGGCCTTCGGCGAGATCTCTCCCGAGCGGGGGCTCGCGCTCCTCGACTTCCTCCTCTCCCGTGGCGGCGGCTCCTACGTCGCCGTCCTACCGGTCGACTGGGGGGCTCTCCTCGCCGGCGGCGAGTCCGGGACCGTCCCGCCCCTTCTCCGGGAACTCGCCCGGCCCGGGCCGCGGGTCCCGCCGGCCTCCCCCGAAACCCTCCGGGCGCGCCTCGAGAGCGCGCCGCCGGGGGAGCGGTACGACCTCCTCGCCGGCGGAATCTGGCGCGAGGCGCTCCGGACGCTCGGCCTCCCGGGGGGACGCCCCCTCGAGCCGCGCACCCCGCTCCGGGACCTCGGCCTCGACTCGCTGATGGCGGTCGAGGTCCGCAACGCGCTGGCCCGGCAGGTGGAGATGCCCCTCCCCGCGACGCTCCTCTTCGACTACCCGACGGTCGAGGCTGCGGCGCACGCCCTCTCGGAAAGGCTCGGCCTGGAGGCGGGCCTCGCGGTCGCCCCGCCCCCCTCCCCGGGGGTGGCGCGACAGGTGGAGGTCCTCGGTCGGATGTCCGAGGAGGAGCTTTCGGCCGTGGTCGACGACGAGCTCGGGCACCTCCTGGAGGGCCCGTGACGGTGCGCGAGCCGTTCGACGAGGTGCGCGACCTCTCGCCCCTGGCGAAGGCGGTCTGGGCTCTGAAGAAGACGCGGGGCCAGCTCGAGGCGCTCCGGCGCTCGCACGCCGAGCCGATCGCCGTCGTCGGGGCTGC
Source organism: uncultured Acidobacteriota bacterium (assembly GCA_903845115.1). Taxonomy (GTDB): domain Bacteria; phylum Acidobacteriota; class Thermoanaerobaculia; order UBA5066; family UBA5066; genus CAIMWE01. Next base: position 4,769 of record CAIMWE010000174.1, read on the forward strand.
CTGCCGCTTCCCCGGCGCGCCCGACCTCCGCTCGTTCTGGGAGCTTCTCGAGCGCGGCGAGGCCTCGCTCAGCGAGGTCCCTCCCGACCGGTGGGACATCGAGGCGACCTGGGACCCCGACCCGGACGCGCCCGGGAAGATGTACGTCCGGAGCGCGGGCTTCCTCCCGGACGTCGCCTCGTTCGACGCGCGCTTCTTCGGCATCGCTCCGCGGGAGGCCGCCCAGATCGACCCGCAGCAGCGCCTCCTCCTCGAGGTCGCGTGGGAGGCGCTGGAGAACGCCGCGATCCCCCCGGGAGACCTTTTCGGGACCGCCACGGGCGTTTTCGTCGGGATCATGGCGGCCGAGTACGCCCACCTGCAGGCGCTCCACGGCGACCCCGCCCGGCAGGACGGGCACAGCGGCGTCGGGAGCGCCTCGAGCGTCGCGGCGGGGCGCCTCGCCTACGTCCTCGGCCTGACCGGGCCGGCGATGGCGATCGACACCGCCTGCTCGTCGGGGCTCGTCGCCCTCCACCTGGCGGTCCAGAGTCTGCGGGCGGGGGAGTGCCGGACCGCCCTCGTCGGAGGCGTGAACGTCATCCTGGCGCCCACCCCGATGATCCTCGCCTGCAGGGCCCGGATGCTCGCGCCCGACGGCCGGTGCAAGACGTTCGACGCGGCGGCGGACGGCTTCGGCCGGGGAGAGGGGTGCGGCGTCGTCGTCCTCCGCAGGCTCTCGGACGCCCTCGAGAGCGGCGACCGCGTCCTCGCCGTCGTCCGCGGCAGCGCGGTGAACCAGGACGGGCGGAGCGGCGGGTTGACGGCGCCGAACGGGCCGGCTCAGGCCGCCGTCATCCGGCAGGCGCTCGCCGCGGCCGGCGTCTCGCCGGACGAGATCGGGATGGTCGAGGCGCACGGGACCGGGACGCCGCTCGGCGACCCGATCGAGATGGGGGCCCTCGTCGAGGTCTTCGGCACCTCCCGTCGGGAGAGACCTCTCTTCGTCGGCTCCGTCAAGACGAACGTGGGGCACCTGGAGGCGGCGGCCGGCCTCTCCGCCCTCCTGAAGACGGTGGAGGCGCTCCGCCACCGGACCGCTCCGCCGCACCTCCACCTCGAGCGGCTCAACCCGCGGATCGCGGAGCTCGGGATCGACCGGGTGCCGATCGAGATTCCCCGCGAGGCGCTTCCCCTCCTTCCGATCGGTGGCCGGCGGCTCGCGGGCGTCAGCTCCTTCGGCTTCAGCGGGACGAACGTCCACGTCGTCCTCGAGGAGCCTCCCTCGGCCGCCCCCGCGCCGGGCGACCTCCCCGCCGTCGTCCCGCTCTCGGCGCGGAGTCCGGGCGCCCTGCGGGCCCTCGCCGCGCGCTGGGCCGAGAGCCTCTCGCCGGGCCGTGCGGAGGGGCCCCCTCCGAGGCTCGCGGACGTCGCCTTCACGGCCGCGGCGGGACGGACTCTCTTCCCCCACCGGGCGGCGATCGTGGCGTCGACCGTCGCCGATCTGCGCGAGAGGCTCGCCTCCCTCGCGCGGGGCGACGAGGGGCCCGCTCCATCCGGCGCGCCGGCTCACCTCGAGGAGGCGGCGGCCTCCTGGCGCCGCGGCCAGTCGGTCGACCTCGCAAGTCTGGTGGCCAGCGCCGACCCGCGGCGGGTGGAGCTTCCGTCCGTCGTCTTCGAGCGCGAGAGGCTCTGGATCGACCTGCCCGCTTCCCTCGCCGCTCCCGCCGCCCTGACGCACCCGGGCCTCCTCCACGCCGTGAGGTGGCAGGCGGCCCCCGTCGTCCCTTCCGTCGCGGTGCCGAGGCCCGGCCGCTGGCTCGTCCTCGGGCCCGGGGGCGAGCCCCTCGCGCTCCACCTGCGTGAGCGGGGCGTCGACGCGGAGTCCTCCCCGGGGATGCTCCCGCCGAGAGGCGCGGAGGGGGAGACCGCGGGCGTCGTCCTCCTCGCCCCGGAGGGAAGCGGAGATCCGGCGCGGGCGGCCGCGGAGATTGCCGGCACCGTCCTGGCCGCGCTCCGGGCGCTTCTCGGCCGGCCGGGAGAGGCGCCGAAGCTCTTCGTCGTGGCGCGCGAGGGCCTGGCGGCGTCGGTCCTCCGGGGCCTCGCGAAGGTTCTCTTCCTGGAGCACCCCGAGGTCCGCGGCGGGCTCGTGGAGCTCGGTCCCGGCGAGGGAGACGACGGACTCGGCCTCGTCGCGGCGCACCTCCTCGCCGGCGACGGGGAGACGGAGGTCCGCGTCGCGGGGGGCGTCAGGCAGGTCGCCCGGCTCGAGAGGCTCTCCGCTCCCCCCGCGCGGCTCGTCCTTCCCCCCGACGCGACGGTCCTCGTGACAGGCGGCCTCGGCGCCCTCGGCCTCGCGATCGCGCGGCGCCTGGTCGAGCGGGGGGCGCGGAGCCTCGTCCTCGTCGGCCGCCGCGGCGTCGACGAGCTCCCGGACGCCACGCGCGCCGCCGTCGCCTCCCTGGGCGACTCGGGAGCGACGGTCTGGACCCGGAGGGCCGACGTCTCCTCCCCGGGCGACGTCGGGCGGATCCTCGAGGAGATCCGCGCGGGGGCCCCGCCCCTCGACATGGTCGTTCACGCGGCCGGGGCGCTCGCCGACGCGGTCCTCCTCCGGACCGGTCCGGAGGCGCTCGCGGCGGCGTTCGCGCCGAAGGTCGCGGGAGCGTGGAACCTCCACGAGGCGACGCAGACGACGGGACTCTCCCGCTTCGTCCTCCTCTCGTCGGCCGCCGCCGTCCTCGGCTCGCCGGGGCAGGCGGCCTACGCGGCGGCCAACGCCTTTCTCGACGGCCTCGCCCGGAGCCGCCGGGAGGAAGGGCTTCCGGCGACGAGCCTCGCCTTCGGGCCGTGGGCGGGCGAGGGAATGGCCCGCGACCTCTCCCGCGTGAGGCCAGGCCCCGTGACCCCCCTCGAGCCGGCCCGGGCCCTCGACGCTTTCGAGGAGGTCCTCGCGGCCGGGAACCAGCTTCCCCCGGACCTCTCGGTCCTCGACGCCGACTGGGCGTCTCTCTCGAGGGAGACCTCCCTCGCGTCCGGCCCGGTCTCTCGCCTCCCGTCGATTCTCCGCGGCCTCGCGGGAGGGGAGAGCCGGGAAAAGGGTTCCCCGCTCCCCGAGGAACTCGGGCGTCTCGACGGCGCCTCGCGCGCGGCGCGGCTGGGCGACATCGTCCGGAAGGAGGTTGCGCGGGTCCTCGGCCTTGCGCCCGGCGAGGTGGACGCCCGGCGCGGTTTCGCCGACTCGGGGATGGACTCGCTCCTCGCGATCGACCTGAAGAACGCGCTGCAGGCCCTCCTCGGGATCCCCCTCGCGCCGACCGTCGCGATCAACCACCCGACGGTGGAGACGCTCGCGACGCACCTCGATGGAATCCTTTTCCCGGAGGGGACCGGCGCTCCTGTCCCCTCCGGGCAGGCGGTCCTCCCGGCGGAGGCGCCGCGCGGCGACGACCCGATCGCCGTCGTCGGGATCGGCTGCCGCTTTCCGTCGGGATCGGGGCCCGACCTCGAGGGGCCCGGGGCGTTCTGGGAGTTCCTGGCGGAGGGAGGCGACGCGGTGAGCGAGGTCCCGAAGGAGCGGTGGGATCCCGCCACCGACGGCGGGCCGCGGTTCGGGGCCTTCCTCTCCGGGGTCGACCTCTTCGACGCCTCGTTCTTCGGGATCTCGCCCCGCGAGGCGGAGGTGACCGACCCGCAGCAGCGGCTCCTCCTCGAGGTGGCCTGGGAGGCGCTCGAGGACGCGGGGCTCCCGGCGGACGGCCTCCGGAGGTCGGCCACGGGGGTCTTCGTCGGGATCGACAGCACCGACTACGCGCGGGTCGTCGCGCGCGCGGCCGCCGGAGGAGCCGAGGTCGACTCCCACGTCGGGACGGGGAACTCGCTCAGCGTCGCCGCCGGGAGGATCAGCTTCGTCCTCGGATTCCACGGCCCGACGATGGCGGTCGACACCGCCTGCTCCTCCTCGCTCGTCGCGGTCCACCTCGCGGCCGAGAGCCTCAGGCGCGGCGAGTGCACCCTGGCGCTCGCGGGCGGAGTCAACGTGATCCTGACGCCGGAGACCTCCTCGCTCTTCGAGAAGGCCGGGATGCTGGCCCGCGACGGCCACTGCAAGACGTTCGACGGCGCGGCCGACGGCTACGTCCGGGGAGAGGGGTGCGCCCTCCTCGTCCTGGAGCGGCTGTCGGTCGCCACTGCCCGAGGGGACCGCGTCCTCGCCCTGATCCGCGGCTCGGCGGTCAACCACGACGGGCCGACCAGCGGGCTGACCGTTCCCTCGGCCCCTGCGCAGGAGGCTCTCCTCCGGGGGGCTCTCCGGGCGGCCGGCGTCGCCCCCTCCGCGGTCGGCTACCTCGAGGCGCACGGGACCGGGACGCCCCTCGGCGACCCGATCGAGATGGAGGCGATCGGCGCGGTCCTCGGAGCCGGGCGGAGCGCGGACGACCCCCTCCTCGTCGGATCGGTGAAGACGAACCTCGGGCACCTGGAGCCGGCGGCGGGGGTGGCCGGGCTGGTGAAGACCGTCCTCGCCCTCGCGCACCGTGCCGTTCCCCCTCACCGGAACTTCTCGAGGCCGAGCCCCTTCATCGACTGGGAACGGCTCCCGGTCCGGATCCCGACCGCCCTCGAGGCCTGGGAGCCCCGTTCGAGGCGCCGGATCGCCGGCGTCAGCGCGTTCGGCCTGTCCGGGACGAACGCCCACGTCGTCGTCGAGGAGGGGCCCGGGACCCCGTTCTCTCCCGCGGCCGAGCCGCTCTCAAGGCCCGTCGTCCTGCCGCTCTCGGCGCGGGACCCGGGGGCGCTCCGCGACCAGGCGGCGCGGTGGGCCGACCTTCTCGAGCGGGGAGGGGAGGGCTCGGACCTGCCGAGCGTCGCCTTCACCGCGGCCACCGGGCGCGCCGGCCTCCCCTTCCGGGCCGCGGTGGTGGCCACCTGCCGGGAAGAGGCGGTCAGGGCCCTCCGAGGACTCGCCGGCGGGACGGAGGCGCCTGGCCTCGTGGTCGACGGGGAGCCGCGGGACGAAGGCGATGGCGATGGCGACGGCACGGACGCGGCGCGGACCGCCGCGGAGGCGTTCGTCCGGGGGGAGAGCCCCGACTGGGCGCCCCGTTTCGCCGGCCTCCCGGTCCGCAAGGTGGCTCTCCCGACCTACCCCTTCCGCAGGAGGCGCCACTGGATCCAGGCGCCTGCCGCGGGGCAGGGCGAGGTCCGGCGCGCGGGGGGCCACCCGCTGATCGGGCATCGCGTCTCCTCGCCGGCACTCGAGGCCGTCGTCTTCGAGGCCCTCCTCGGCGCGTCCGACCCCTCCTTCCTGGCCGACCACGTCGTCCAGGGGCTCGTCATCGTCTCGGGCCCGACCGAGATGACGATGGCGGTCGAGGCGGTGCGGAGCGCCCTCCTGGCGGAGGCGGGGATTGTCCTGGAGGAGGTCCTCTTCGAGGTGCCGCTCGTCCTCTCCCCCGGCATCCCGCGGACGGTCCAGACGATCCTCTCCGCGGCCGAAGCGGGGGGGTGGCGCTTCGAGATCGTCAGCCGCGGGAACGAATCGGGCTGGGTCCGGCATGCGAGCGGAAGCCTGCGGGTCGAGGACGGGGAGGAGGAGACGGCCCCGGCAGCCGGGGCATCGGCCGCGGGGGAGAAGATGTCGGGGACGTCGTTCTACGCCGACGTGGCGCCCCGCTTCGGGTTCGCGTTCGGCCCGGCCTACCGCTGGATCGAGGAAGTCGAGCGGGGTACTGACGAGGCCGGGGCCCGGATGCGCCCCGCCACGGCCGCGGAGGCCGCGCCGTACCTCGTCCCCCCCGGACTCTTCGACAGCGCCTTCCAGCTCTCGATGGCGGTCCTCGCCGACGAGGGGGGGGTCGTTCCGATGGCGGTCCGGCGGGCGGTCTTCCACGGGCGTGCGGAAGGCGCCCTCGGGGCCCGCGTCACGATCGAGCGGGCCGGGGGGAGCCCGACGCCGACGGGGGCGAGCGTCGCGCTCCACGGGGCCGACGGGCGCGCCGTCGTCTCGGTCGAGGGGATCCGGGGACAGCCGGCGACGCGGGAGCGGCTGACGCGGGCGCTGCCGGCGACGCCGGGATCGATCGCTCCCGGGAGGCTCCGCGCCCGCCTCGGGGAAGTCTCGCCCGCGGAGCGCCGCGGCCTCCTCGAGCTCCTCGTCCGCGAGGAGGTGGCCCGCGTCCTACGCCTCGAGTCGCCCGCCACGCTCGATCCCCGGCGCCCGCTCTTCGAGGCGGGACTCGATTCGCTCCTGGCAATCGAGCTGCGCAACGCGCTCCAGGACGGCCTCGCGGTGCCGCTCCCCTCGACGGTCGTCTTCGACGGCCCGTCGGTCTCCAGCCTCGCGGAGGCGCTGGCTGCGATGGCGCCGGAGCTAGCGGGCGCGGTCGCCCCGGCGGGTGGAGCGGCTGCCATGCCTGCGACGATTGCCGAGACTGCTGCGACTTCGGCGACGGCCGCGGCGGGTGCAGGCGGAGAGGCCGAGCGGCTCTCGAAGCTCTCGCCCGAGGAGATGGAGGCGCTGCTCCTCGCCAAGCTCTCCTCGCTGGAGGGGGGCGAGCGGTGAGCGCGAGCGGCTCCCCGCTCGTCCGCGCCTACCTCGCCATCGAGGAGCTGGAGCGGAGGCTCCGCTCCGCCGAGGAGGCGCGGCACCAGCCGATCGCCGTCGTCGGGCTCGGCTGCCGCTTCCCCGGCGGGAAGGACCCGGCTGCCTTCTGGAAGCTCCTGCGCGAGGGGGGCGACGGGATCCGCGAGATCCCGGCGGACCGGTTCGACGTCGACGCGTACTACGACCCCGACCCCGCCGCCCCGGGGGGGATCACCACCCGGTCGGGGGGATTCCTGGACGACGTGGCGGGCTTCGACGCCCCCTTCTTCGGGATCTCGCCCCGCGAGGCGGCGAGCCTCGACCCGCAGCAGCGGCTCCTCCTCGAGGTGGCGTGGGAGGCGTTGGAGGATGCGGGCCGGGCCCCCTCGCGCCTCTCGGGGAGCGCCGCGGGGGTCTTCGTCGGCATCATGAACACCGATTTCCTCGGCGTCGTCGGCCGGGGATCGGAAGTCGCCGGCGTCGATACCTACACCGCCACGGGGAACGGGCTCAGCTTCGCGGCGGGGCGCCTCTCCTACGTCCTCGGTTTGCAGGGGCCGTCGCTCGCGGTCGACACCGCCTGCTCCTCCTCGGCCGTGGCGGTCCACCTCGCCTGCCAGAGCCTCCGCGCGGGGGAGTGCGACCTCGCGATCGCGGGAGGGGTGAACCTCCTCCTCTCGCCCGAGCCGTTCCTCTCGATGAGCCGCCTCGGGGCCCTCTCGCCCGACGGGAGGTGCAAGACCTTCTCGGCCGAAGCGGACGGGTACGGGCGCGGCGAGGGGTGCGGCCTCCTCGTCCTGCGCCGGCTCGCCGACGCCGAGCGGGACGGCGACACGATCCGCGCCCTCATCCTCGGCTCGGCGGTGGGGCACGACGGGCCGAGCGGCGGGCTGACCGTCCCGAGCGGACCGGCGCAGCAGCTCGTCGTCCGGAAGGCGCTCGCGGCGGCCCGCGTCTTACCGGCGCGCGTCGACTACCTCGAGGCGCACGGGACCGGCACGCCGCTGGGAGACCCGATCGAGGTCCACGCGGCGGCGGCCGTCTATGGCGAAGGGCGCGACGCCGAGCGTCCCCTTCTCCTCGGCGCCGTGAAGGCGAACGTCGGGCACCTGGAGTCGGCCGCCGGCGCGGCGAGCCTCGTGAAGGTGGTCCTCGCCCTCTCGGAGAGGACCGTGCCGCCCCACCCCCTCCGGGGCGAGAGGAACCCGCGGATCGACTGGGACCGCCTCCCGGTGGAGCTCCCTGTCGCCGCGCGCCCCTGGCCGGCGGGGGAGGGCTCGCCGCTCGCCGCGGTCAGCTCGTTCGGCCTCTCCGGCATCAACGCGCACCTCGTCCTGGCCGGCGCCCCGCGTCCCGCGGAGCGGGTCCGGACGGCTCCCGAGAGGTCCCGCCGTCTCCTCGTCCTCTCCGGAAGGACGGAGACCGCGCGCGCGGCCGTCGCGAGCCGCTGGGCCGTGGCGATGGCGGAGACGGCCGCACCCTCCCTCGCCGACGTCGCCTTCACCGCGGGAGTGGGGCGCTCTCCCTTCGCGCACCGCCTGGCGATCGTCGCCTCTCCCACCGCCACCGCCGGGACGCTCGCGCGGAGCCTGGAAGCGTTCGGGCGCGGCGAGCGCCCGCCCGAGGTGCGGGAGGCGAGCCTTCCCCCGGGCTCCTCCCCGCCGCGCGTCGCCTTCCTCTTCACCGGGCAGGGATCGCAGTACCCCGGGATGGGGAAGGAGCTCTACGACGGCGAGCCGGTCGTCCGCGCGATCCTCGACCGGTGCGAGGAGGCGGTCGCGGACCTCCTCCCGGAGCGGCTCCTCTCCGTGATGTTCGGCCGGGACGCCGCGCTCCTCTCGCAGACCGCCTACACGCAGCCCGCCCTCTACGCCCTCGAGGTGGCGGTCGCCGAGCTGTGGCGCTCGTGGGGAATCGTCCCTGCGGCGCTCCTCGGCCACAGCATCGGCGAGCTTGCGGCGGCCGCCGTGGCCGGGGTCTTCGGGATCGAGGAGGGGGCGCGGCTCGTGGCGACGCGCGGGCGCCTCATGCAGTCGCTGCCGCACGGCGGGATGGCGGCCGTCCTGGCGTCCGAGGATCGGATCGCCCCCCTCCTGGCCGATCCCCGGCTGGGCCGCGGCGTCTCGCTCGCCGCCGTGAACGGCCCGGAGAACGTCACGATCGCGGGAGAGCCGGGCGCGCTCGCCGCGCTCCTGCGGGAGCTGACCGCGCGACGGATCTCCTTCCAGGAGCTCGCCGTCTCCCACGCGTTCCACTCCGGGATGATGGAACCGATCCTGGGGCAGCTCGAGGAGGCGGCGCGCGCCGCGGGGGACCGCCCGCCGCGGATTCCCGTCGTCTCGAACCTGGCGGGGCGCGTGGAGGGGACCCTCGACGCCGCCCACTGGAGACGGCATGCGCGCGAGGCGGTCCGCTTCGCCGACGGGATCCGCTGCCTCGCGGGGACGCACGCGGACCTGTTCCTCGAGGTCGGCCCGGCCCCGACGCTCCTCGGACTGGGGCGGCGGATCGTGAAGGGGGACGCGTCCGCCTGGCTCGCGTCGCTCGAGCGGGGGAAGGAGCCCGGGGAGACCCTCCTCGCGTCGCTCGGCTCGCTCTTCCTCCGGGGCGCAGGCGTCGACTTCGAGGGGCTGGAGCGGGGGCGAGCGCGCCGCCGGGTCCCGATGCCGACGACCCCGTTCGAACGGGAGCGGCACTGGCCGGGCGGGACGGCGGGGCGCCGGAAGACGCCGTTCCCGGCGGGGGCGCCGTCGCGCCACCCGCTGCTCGGGGAGGAGCGCCGTCCGGTGCTCCGCGAGGTCGTCTTCGAGAGCGTCCTCTCCGCGGCGAGCCCCGCGTTCCTGGCCGATCACCGCGTCGGCGGGGAGGTCGTCGTCCCCGCGGCCGCGCTCCTCGAGATGCTCCTCGCCGCCGGGGCGGCCGCCGGCGACGGGCGCGCCGAAGGGCTCCGCCTCTCCAGCGTCGTCATCCTCCGGCCCCTCGCGCTGGGTGCAGAGGGGGGGACGAACGGGACGACGGTGAGGACGGTGAGGACGGTCGCCACGCCGGGGTCGGGCGGGAGGATCGACGTGAGGATCGAGGCGCGTGGGACCGGCGGCTCCTTCGAGACGATCGCCGAGGGGCAAGTGGGCCCGGACGACGGTCTCGGCGACCGCCAAGTCACCGGGGAGTGGGAGGTGGGCCGGGGCGTCGATCCGCTGGCGCCGGTCGACCTCCCCGCCCTCTACGCCTCGCTCGAGCGCGCCGGGCTCTCGTACGGCCCGGCGTTCCGCACCCTCGTCGACCTCCGCGCGGGCGGTTCTGGCTCTGGCGGTCTCTCCGGCGAGGCGTCGGGACGGGTCGAGGCGCGCGAGGGGGCCGGCCACGGCTTCCTCGTTCCCCCGACCCTCCTCGACGGTGCCTTCCACGCTCTCGCGGCGGCGGGGGGGGGCGGGGCAGGCCCGCAGGGCTTCCTCCCGTCGGCTTTCGGGGCCCTCCGCTTCCTGGAGCGCCCGGGGCGGTGCGCCGGCGTCGCGGCGCGCCTGGTCCGCGACGACGAAGGGCGGACCTCCGGGGAGCTCCGCCTCCTCGACCCCGGGACGGGACGCCTCCTCGTGGAGCTCCTCGGGATCCGGACGGCGCCTGCGAAGAGGGAAACGCCCGCGCCGGTCGACGACCTCCTCTACGAGGTGGCCTGGAGGGAGGTCCCTCTCCCCGCCGCGAACGCCGAGGAGATCGTGGAGCGCTGCCGCCCGCGCCTCCTCTCGCTCCCGGGCGAGTTCCCGCTCGGGGACGGCCCGGCGCTCGGCGAGGGGCTCGAGGCGCTGGCGAGGGGATGGGCGCGAAAAGGGGTCGACGCAATCGAGGGCCTCTCCCCGTCGGGGCCCACTCCGGCCCGGCCGGGCCGCGAGCGGCTCCGTGGCCGCCTTCGTGAGCTCGCCGCAGGCTGGACCGGCGAGAACCCGGAGACGCTGCAGGAGGAGCTGGAGGCGCGCTTCCCGGCGGGAAGGAGCGAGCTGGGGCTGCTCGGCCGGTGCGGCCGGAGCCTCCCCGCCGTCCTCCGCGGCGAGGTCGACCCCCTGTCGATCCTCTTCCCGAAGGAGGCCGAGGGGAGCGCCGCGAATTTCTACGGCGAGTCCCCCTTCTCGCGCGCGCTGAACCTCCTCCTCGCGCGGGTCGCCTCGGAGGCGGCTCACCGGAGTCGCGGCGCGGAGCTGCGCGTGCTGGAGGTCGGGGGAGGGACCGGGGCGAGCACGGCGGCGATCCTCGAGGCCCTTCCCCGGGAAAGGACGCGGTACCTCTTCACCGACATCTCGTCCGGCTTCCTCGCTGTGGCGCGGGGGCGGTTCGGAGACCATCCCGGATTCGCGACGGCCCTCTTCGACGTGGAGCGTTCCGCCCAGGAGCAGGGCCTCGTCGCGGGGTTCGACCTCGTCGTGGCCGCGAACGTCCTCCACGCCACGGCGGACCTCGCAGCGACCATCGCGGGCATCCGGCCCCTGCTCTCTCCAGGCGGAGCGCTCGTCCTCCTCGAGGGGACCCACCGGCAGGGATGGCTCGACGTCGTCTTCGGCCTGACGGACGGCTGGTGGGCCTTCCGGGACCACGAGCTGCGTCCCGACCACCCGCTCGTCCCGGCGGCCACCTGGGTGAAGCTCCTCGGCGGCGCGGGATTCGAGAGCGCCGCGGCCCTTCCCGGAGAGGGGGACGAGCCGGCGCTCGGCGCGGCGGTCGTCGTCGCCCTGGCCAGTGGCAGGGAAGTCGACAGGAGACCCTGGATCCTCCTGGGGCCACCCCGGGAGGGGCTCGCCCAGGCCCTCTCCGCGCGTGGCGTCGAATCCTCCACGGTCCCGAGCTCAGCCGACCTACCCGAGGCCCTTGCCCGATTCCGCCCCGCGGGTGTCGTCTTCGACGCGGGCTGGGAGACCGAGCCCGCCTCTGCGGCCTCCCTCCGCGCGAGGACGGACTCCCTCTCCCTCGACCTCCTCTCGGTTGTCCGGGCGCTGGCCGCGAGCGAGCCCCCCCCCCGCCTCGTCATCGCGACCAGCGGCGCCGTCTCCACGGGGCGCGAGGTCGTCCTGGACCCGGGAGCGGCGCCGCTCGTCGGCCTCGGGAAGGTGATCGCGCTCGAGCATCCGGGCCTGCGCCCCCTCCGGGTCGACCTCGACCCGGCCGGACCGGCGGACCGGGGAGGCGCGCTCCTGGCGGCCGAGATCCTCTCCGGGGGTCCCGACGACGAGGTCGCCTGGAGGGGCCGCAGCCGGCTCGTCCCGAGGCTGGTGAGGCGGGCCACGGAGGCCAGGCTCGTTCGCCCCGCCACCCCCTCCGTCCGGCTGACGACGCGGCGGCACGGCCTCCTCGACGAACTGGCCCTCGTCTCCGCCGAGCGGCGGGCTCCCGGACCGGGAGAGGTCGAGATCGAGGTCGAGGCGGCCGGCCTCAACTTCCTCGACGTGATGAACGCCCTCGGGGTCCTCCCGCCGGAAGTCGCGGCCCTGGCCGGATCGGCTTTCGGGGGCGAGGCCGCCGGGCGGATCGTCCGGACCGGTCCCGGTGCGGGGTCCGCCCGGGAAGGGGAGCGGGTCGTCGCGATCGGGGCCGGCTCCTTCGCAACCCACCTGACGACCGACTCCCGCCTCGTCGCGCCGATACCGGAGGCGCTCGGCTTCGCGGGGGCGGCGACGATCCCGATCGCGTTCCTGACCGCCGAGGTCGCCCTCGCGCAGGTCGCGGCCCTCTCCGCCGGCCAGACGGTCCTGGTCCACTCGGCCGCCGGGGGAGTCGGGCTGGCGGCGCTCCAGCTGGCGCGGCGGCTCGGCGCCACGGTGATCGGGACCGCCGGTTCGGAGGAGAAGCGGGACCTCCTGCGGGCCATGGGCGTCGCGCACGTCTTCGACTCGCGCTCCCTCTCCTTCGCCGGTGCCGTCCGCGAGGCGACCGGGGGGCGAGGGGTCGACGTCGTCCTCAACTCCCTCGCGGGCGACTTCATCCCGGCTGGGCTCTCGGTCGTGGCCCGCGGCGGCGCCTTCGTCGAGATCGGCAAGACCGGCGTCTGGAGCGGCGAGCAGGCCGCCGGCGCCCGCTCCGACGTCCGCTACACCGTCGTCGCCCTCGACCGGATGATCGCGGAGGAGCCGGCGGCCGTCGGGGACCTCCTCCGGGAGCTGGTCGAGCGGTTTGCCGCCGGAGAGCTCCTTCCCCTTCGCCACCGCCGGTTCGACCTGGAAGACGCCGTGGCGGCCTTCCGGACGATGCAGCGCGGGACGAACGTCGGGAAGCTCGTCCTGGCGCCGCGGGAGGGGCCGGTCCGGCGGGGTGGCACGTACCTCGTCACCGGAGGGCTCGGCGGGCTCGGGCTCGAGCTGGCGCGCTGGCTCGCCGCCCGGGGGGCCGGTCGGATCGTCCTCGCGGGGCGGCGCGGCGACGCAGGACTCGACCCGGCCGGGCGGGCGCTCCTCGCCGCGCTGCGGGACGCGGGCACGGCGATCGAGACGGTCGCGGCGGACGTCGCGCTCCCCGCGGACGCCGACCGCATCGTGGCGCTCGCGGCGGGCGACCCGGCGTCCCCTCTCGTCGGCGTCTTCCACGCGGCCGGCGTCCTGGCGGACGGGGTTCTCCTGGAGGCCGACCCGGGCGCCTTCTTCTCGACCTACCCTGCGAAGCTCGATGGGGCCTTCAACCTCCACCTCGCGACGCGGAAGCTCGCCCTCGACGACTTCGTCCTCTTCTCCTCGGCGGCGGGGCTCCTCGGTTCGGCGGGGCAGGGGAACCACGCGGCGGCGAACGCCTTTCTCGACACGTTCGCTCCGTACCTCCGCCTGCAAGGAGTCCCGGCCACGTCGATCGACTGGGGGGTCTGGGGCGAGGTCGGTGCCGCGGCGAGGGTCAGCGCCGCGGCGAAGGTTGGTGTCGAGGATCGGGCGGGTCGGCTCGGTTTGAGGGCCTTCCCCCCGGCCGCGGGGATCGCCGCCCTCGAGCGGGTCCTGTCGAGGACGGGCGGGGAGGCGGCCGTCCTGGCGGTCGACTGGGGGAAGGTGGCGAAGGCGCTTCGCGGCGAACGGGTCCCTCCGCTTCTCGAGGAGCTGGTGGAGGCGGGCGCGTCGGAGCCCGGAGCCTCGCCTCGCGCTTCGGAAGGAGGGGAGGGTGCCCTCGGCCTTCTCGCGGAGCTCGAGGGACTCCCGGCGGGCAAGCGCCGCGCGCACCTCGCGCGTCGCCTCGCGGAGGAGGCCGCGGCCGTCCTGGGGCTGCCGCGGTCGCGCCGCCCCGACCCGCGCCAGCCGCTCGCCGAGCTGGGGCTCGACTCCCTGATGGCGGTGGAGCTGCGCAACCGCCTCGGGAGCCTCCTCGGGCGGACCCTCCCGGCGACCCTCCTCTTCGACTACCCGACCGTCGAGCGCCTGGTTGGGTACATCGGCGAGTCGCTCCCCGGCCTCGGGCTCGAGGAGATGCCGGGAGCCGGCCCGGAAGCCGCCGCCGCCCCGCTCTCCGCCTCCGAGCCGATCGCGATCGTCGGGATCGGCTGCCGCTTCCCGGGAGGGGGGAGCGACGTCCACGGGACCGAGGCCTACTGGAAGCTCCTCCTCGAGGGGGTCGACGCGACCTGCGAGGTCCCCCCGGGCCGGTGGGACGCGCAGGCGTTCCTCGACACGGACCCGGACGCCCCGGGGAAGATGGTCACCTGCCGTGGCGGCTTCCTCCACGACGTCGACCTCTTCGACGCTGCCTTCTTCGGGATCTCACCGCGCGAGGCGTCGGCGATGGACCCGCAGCAGCGGCTCCTCCTCGAGGTGGCGTGGGAGGCGCTCGAGGATGCCGGGCACGCTCCCGACCGGCTCGCCGGGTCGGACACCGGGGTGTTCGTCGGGATCTGCAACAACGACTACGCACTCCTCGGCGGGGGAGGAGCGGCGGGCGGGCGGCTCGACGCCTACTCGGGGACCGGGACCGCCTTCAGCGTCGCGGCGGGGCGTATCTCGTACGTCCTGGGCTTGCAGGGCCCCTCGGTGGCGATCGACACCGCCTGCTCCTCTTCGCTCGTCGCCCTCCACCTCGCGGCCCAGAGCCTCCGGAGCGGCGAGTGCCGGATGGCCCTCGCGGGGGGAGTGAACCTCGTCCTCTCGCCCCTCTCGATGGTCGCCCTCTCCAGGCTCCGGCTCCTCTCCCCGACGGGGCGGTGCCGGACCTTCGACGCCGGGGCGGACGGCACGGCACGGGGCGAGGGATGCGGGATCGTCGTCCTCCGGCGGCTCTCGGACGCGCTCGCCGACGGGGACCGCGTCCTCGCGGTGATCCGGGGGAGCGCGGTGAACCAGGATGGGAGGAGCTCCGGCCTGACGGCGCCGAACGGGCCGGCGCAGGAGGCGGTGATCCGGAGGGCGCTCGCGCAGTCGGGGATCGACCCCGCCCGCGTCGGGTACGTCGAGGCGCACGGAACGGCGACGCCGCTCGGAGACCCGATCGAGGTCGGCGCGCTCCGGGCGGTCCTCACGCCGGGCCGGCCGGCCACGAGGCCTCTCGTCGTCGGCTCGGTGAAGACCAACTTCGGGCACCTCGAGGCGGCGGCCGGCGTGGCCGGGCTCGTCAAGACGGTCCTCGCCCTCCGCCACGCGACGATTCCGCCCCACCTCCACCTCGAATCGCTCAACCCGCACCTCGACCTCGACGGCGCCCCGATCGTCTTCCCGACGGTGGCGCGCCCCTGGGAAGGGGACGGGCCGCGCGTGGCCGGCGTCAGCTCCTTCGGCTTCAGCGGGACGAACGCGCACGTGATCCTCGAGGAGGGGACGGAGGACGGATCGGGCGGCGGGAGAGAGAGCGCACCGGCGCCGCGCCCGCTCCTCCTCCCCCTCTCGACGAGGAGCGCCACCGCCCTCGCGCTCCTCGCTCGCCTCACCGCCGAGCGCCTCGACGGGATGGAGCCCGGGGAGTTCCCCGACGCCTGCTTCACCGCGGCGGTGGGGCGGGCGCAGCTCCGGCACAGGCTCGCCGTCGTCGCCTCCGACCCGAGGAGCGCGGCCGCCTCCCTCCGTTCCGCGGCGGAGGGGCGGGGTGCGGCCGGCCTCTTCGCAGGGGTCGCCGATCCCGCGGGCGCCGAGGGGCGGGACCCGGCGGAGGATGCTCAGGCGGGGGAACTTCCGGCTGAGGACCTCGAACAGATCGCCTCCCTCTGGGTCCGCGGGGTCCCGGTCGATCTCGAGAGATCGCTGCCGCCGGGTCGGTACCGCCGGGTCTCCCTCCCGACGAATCCCTTCGAGCGGGAGCGTTTCTGGATCGACGAGAGCCCTAGAGGCGAGCAGCCGGTCAGAGACGTCACAGACGGCGGCGTGGCGCTCCTCGAGGTGGCGTGGCGGCGCTCCGACCTTCCCGCCCCCGCCGCGGGCGCGCGGCTCGAGGGGCGGTGGCTCGTCGTCGCGGGAGACGGGCCGCTCTCAACGGCCGTGAAGGGCTCCCTCGAGGCCCGCGGCGCGGCCGTCTCCACGGCCTCTACCGCCGCGCTGGCGGCGTCGAGCGCCGATGCGCTCGCCGCATCCCTCGGGAGCGTCGGCGCGATGGAAGGGGTCCTCTTCCTCGGCGCGCTGGACGGTGATCTCCCCGAGGACCGGGACGGATCGCCGGGGCTCTCCGGCGGACCCGCGCTGGGGACGCTCCTGCATCTCGTCCAGGGGCTGGCGCGCGCGGGCGCCTCCCTTGCGCGCGGGCTCGTGGTCGTCACGCGCGCCGCCGTGGCGACGACCTCGGTCGAAACGGTCTCTCCCTTTGCCACCGCGGTTTGGGGGCTCGCACGGACCATCGCCCTAGAGCACCCCGAGCTGGCGCCGCGCCGCGTCGACCTCGGCCCCGAGGGCGACGTCGCCGGGATCCTCGTGGCAGAGCTGCTCGCGGGGGAGTCCGCGGCGCCGGTCGAGGCCGACGTCGCCTGGCGGCGCTCCCTCCGGTTCGCCGGGCATCCTGTGTCGCTCCGCCAGCCGCTGCCGGCGGCGCCCCTGGCCCTCCGGCCCGAGGGACGCTATCTCGTCACCGGCGGCCTCGGTGCGCTCGGCCTCGAGGTCGCGCGGCGCCTCGTCGAGCGCGGCGCACGGCACCTGACGCTCGCCTCGCGGGGGGAGCCTTCCGCGGCCGCCCTCGACCTCGTCGCGTCGCTCGAGGCAGCGGGGGCCCGGCTCTCGATCGTCCGGGGGGACGTCGCGAGCGAGAAGGACGTCGCCCGGATGGTGACGGGGGAGCCCCCCCTCCTCGGAATCGTCCACGCGGCGGGGACGGTCGAGGACGGGATCCTCCCGAACCAGACGCTCGAGCGGTTCGAGAGGGTCCTCTCGCCGAAGGTGCGCGGGGGCCTCCTCCTCGACCGGCTCGCCGGCGAGCGGCTCGAATTCATGGTTTTCTTCTCGTCGGTGGCCTCTCTCCTCGGCGCCCCCGGCCAGGGAGCCTACGCGGCGGCGAACGCCTTCCTCGACGGCCTCGCGCAGCGCCGGAGGGCCCGCGGACTGCCGGCCCTCTCGATCCAGTGGGGGCGCTGGACAGGTCCCGGGATGGCGGAGCGGAGCTCGGGCTCCTCGCTCGAGCGGAGCCCCAGCCCCTCGCTCGAGAGGGGCGCCGCCCTCGCGGCCTTCGAGCGGCTCCTCGGACAGGCACTGTCCGAGCCTGGGAGCCTGCCGGCCGCGGTGGCGGTCGTCCCCCCGGGCGGGCAGGAGCAGACCGAAGGCGCGAAGCCTCCCGCGTGGCTCGCCGGGCTGCTCCGGGCGGCGGCGCCCGAGGAGCGGGAGGGGATCCTCTCGTCCGAGATCCGGCGGGCGGCGGCGCGCGTCCTCGGGATGGACGCCGCGCGCCTCGCCGATCCCTCGCTCCCCCTGCAGGAGCTCGGGCTCGACTCGCTCATGGCGCTCGAGCTCCGGAACATCCTCGGGGCGGCCGTCGGCACGCCGCTGGCGGCGACGCTTCTCTTCGACGCGCCGAGCCTCGCGGCGCTCGGCCGCACCCTTTCTGGGATCCTCGGCTTCGGCCAGGCCCCTTCCGTCCAGGAGAACGCGGCAGAGGAGGACGAGGCGATCCGCGCGGCGGAGGTGGAGCGCCTCTCCGAGGACGATCTCGACCGCGAGATCGCGGGGTTCGCCGAGCGGTACGGCGACGCGGGAAGCGGGCCGGAAGGGGAAGGGGCCAGGCCGGACGGACCGGCCGGGCCCGGGGAGGAGGAGCGATGAGCGGCGGAGCCCTGGAAGCCAAGCAGCAGGCCCTCCTGGCCCTTCGCTCGATGCAGGCGCGGATCGAAGCGCTCGAGCGCGAGCGGAGCGAGCCGATCGCCGTCATCGGAACCGCCTGCCGCTTCCCCGGGGGCGTCCACGACCTCGCATCGTTCCGGGTACTCCTCGAGGGGGGCGTCGATGCGGTGTCGGAAGTCCCTGCCGTCCGCTGGGACGTCGACGCGTTCTACGCGCCCGAGCCGGGGACGCCGGGGAAGATGTACACGCGCCGGATGGGGTGGGTCGAGGGAGCCGACCTCTTCGACCCCGCCTTCTTCGGGCTCGGCGTCCGCGAGGCGGTCCGGATGGACCCGCAGCACCGCCTCCTCCTCGAGGCCGCGTGGGAGGCGCTGGAGGACGCGGGGCAGGCGCCCGGCTCTCTCTCCGGCTCGTCGACCGGCGTCTTCGTCGGCATCTCGACGAGCGACTACGCCCAGATGGCCCTGACCTCCCTTGCCGGCGGGGCGATCGACGCCTACGCCTCGACGAGCGCGGCCTTCAGCGTGGCGGCGGGGCGGATCTCATACCTCCTCGGCCTCCAGGGCCCCTCCATCGCTCTCGACACGGCCTGCTCCTCGTCGCTCGTGGCGGTCCACCTCGCGGCGGAGAGCCTCCGGCTCGGCGACTGCCGGATGGCGCTGGTGGGCGGGGTCAACCTCGTCCTCTCCCCGCTCGCCACCGTCGCCCTCTGCCAGATGCGGATGATGGCGCCCGACGGGCGCTGCAAGACGTTCGATGCCTCCGCCGACGGCTACGTCCGGGGCGAGGGGTGCGGCCTCGTCGTCCTCAAGCGGCTCGGGGACGCACGGAAGGATCGGGACCGGATCCTCGCCGTGATCCGCGGATCGGCCGTCAACCAGGACGGGAGGAGCGGCGGGCTGACCGCTCCGAACGGCGCGGCCCAGGAGGCGGTGATTCGCCGGGCGCTCGCGAACGGGCGGGTCGAGTCGCGCGAGGTCGGGTACGTCGAGGCGCACGGGACCGGGACCGCGCTCGGCGACCCGATCGAGATGCAGGCCCTCGGCGCCGTCTACGGCGAGGGACGGGAGCGCTCGGAGCCCCTTCGCGTCGGCTCGGTGAAGACCAACCTCGGGCACCTGGAGGCCGCGGCCGGCATCGCGGGGCTCCTCAAGGCGGTGGCGACGGTCGGAGCGCGTTCCATCCCCCCGCACCTCCACCTCCGCAACCCCAGCCCCCACATTCCCTGGGAGAGGCTCGCCGTCGAGGTGCCGACCTTCCCGGCGCCGTGGCGGGACGGGCGGCGGGTCGCCGGCGTCAGCTCCTTCGGTTTCAGCGGCACGAACGCCCACGTGATCGTCGAGGAGGCTCCGCCGGACGCGCGCTCCCCGGACACGGGAGAGCGAGGGGAGCGGGACCTCGTCCTCCCCCTCTCGGCGAGGACGCGGGGGGCGCTCCGGGAGCTGGTGGAGCGGACCCGGGAGTTCCTCCGGGACGACGCGAGGACCCTGGACCACTGCTTCACGGCGGCCACCGGGCGCACCGGCCTGCCGCTCCGGATCGCCGTGGTCGGCCGCTCGCGCGAGGAGCTCCGCTCCGCGCTCGACGCCTACCTTCGCTCCGAGAGCTCGCCGGGGTTGGTCGAGAGCGGGCGCACGCCTCCTTCCGCGTGCATGGCGGACGGCGCGGACGGTGCCGCCGACGCGGGGGCTCTCTCCGTCGCCCGCCGCTGGGTCGCGGGGGACGAGGTCGACTGGAAGCCCCTCTTCTCCGGCAGGGACGTCCGCCGGGCCCCGCTTCCGACCTACCCCTTCCAGCGGATCCGCTGCTGGATGGAGGGGTTCGGAACGCTCGACGTCCCCGAAGCGCCCGGAAGCCCGGCGGCGGGAGGCCCGAGGCCCGCCGTCTACGACCTCTCCTGGACCGGGGCGGAATCCGAGGAGAGGCCCGGCGCCGCGCCCGAGGCGGGCGGCCCCCTTCGCTGGCGAATCGTGGCCGACGCCGGCTCCGCGCCCCTCGCCTCGGCTCTCGCCAGGAGCCTGGAGAACGCGGGGTGCCTGGAGGTCGCCGTGGCCGATGCCCTCCCGGAGCCGGGAGACGGGCAGACGCGCGAGGGGGTCGTCGTCCTCGCGGCAACCGGGGACGCGGGGGCCGAGACCTCCCCGGCCCAGGCCGCCCGGTCGGCGCCGGGCGCGTGCCTGGGCCTCCTCGCCGCGCTCCGCGGTGCGACGGCGCGCCGACCGGCCGCGTCGCGCTTCGTCGTCGTCACGAGGGGAGCCGGGGCTCCGAGAGGGCCCCTGGAGATGGAGCGGACCGTCAGCGCGGTCGCGGTCTCGGTCGCGGCGCTCGGGCGGACCCTCCTCGCGGAGCACCCGGAGCTTTCTCCCTCGCTCGTCGACCTCGACCCGGACGAGCCGGCCACCGGGCAGGCGGACGCGCTCGCCCGCGAGCTCCTGGCGGACGCGGGAACCGGAGGAGGCCGCGAGGTGGCCCTCCGGCGCGGGAAACGCCTCGTCCCGCGCCTCGTCGCGCGCCCCTCCCCGGGCGGCGTCCCCGTCCCGCCGCTCAGGACGGCCGGCAGCGCGCTGATCACCGGGGGGCTCGGGGCGCTCGGCCTGGCGCTGGCCGCGCGACTCGCGAAGCGCGGCGTGAAGAAGATCATCCTCGCCGGGCGAGGTGGAGAGGAAGGAGCGGACGAGGAGACCCGGCGCGCCCTCTCCGCCCTCCGCGCGGGGGGCGCCGACGTCCGCGTCGTCACGGCGGACGTGACCCGCCGGGAGGATGTCGAGCGGCTCCTCGCCCCCTCTCCCGGCGCCGGAGAGCCCCCCGTCACCGCCCTCTTCCACGCCGCCGGTGTCCTCTCGGACGCGCTCCTCGCCAACCAGACGGAAGAGAACGTGCGGACCGCCTTCGGGGCGAAGGCCCTCGGCGCGGCCCTTCTCGACGAGGTGTCGAGGGAGCTGGGGCTCCCGCTCGACACCTTCGTCCTCTTCTCCTCGGCCGCGGCGCTCCTCGGCCCCCCCGGCCAGGGGAGCTACGCCGCCGCGAACGCCTTCCTCGGGGCGCTGGCGAGGAAGAGGCGCGAGGACGGGCTCCCGGCGCTCGCCGTCCACTGGGGCCCGTGGGCGGGGCGAGGGATGGCGGCGAGGACGGACCGCCGCGGCCTGGCCGCGCGCGGCCTCGGCCTCCTTCCGGCCGAGGCGGCCCTGGACGCGCTGGAGCGGCTCGTCGCCGACGGCTCCGCGGAGGGGGCGGTCCTCGTCCTCGACCGGTCCTTCTTCGCGGGAGCCCCGGCGAAGGCCCTCCCGGATCTCCCCCGGCGCCTGGGAGGCCTCCCCCCGGAGGAGAGGCAGGGGGTCGCCGCCTCCTTCGTCCGGGGCCAGGTGGCCGACCTTCTCGGTTTCACCGACCCCGGGGCAATCGACACCCGCCGCGGCTTCTTCGACCTCGGCCTCGACTCGCTCCTGGCGCTGGAGCTGCGGGGACGGCTCCAGGCCGCGCTCGGGGAGGATCGTCCGCTCCCCTCGACCCTGATCCTCGACCACCCCACCGTCGAGAGCGTCGCGGCCCGGCTCGTGCGCGAGCTGGGCGACGGAGCAGAGCCGGACCTTTCCCGCGCGCCGTCGACGACTCCTCTCCGCCTCGCCTTCGACCCGATCGCGATCGTCGGCCTCGCCGTCCGGTTTCCCGGGGCTCCCGACGTCGATTCGTTCCGGGAGCTTCTCGTCGAAGGGCGGGACGCGATCACCGTCGTCCCCGCCACGCGATGGGACGTGGAGGCCCTCTACGACCCGGACCCCGACGCCCCGGGAAAGATGGCGACCCGCTGGGGGGGCTTCGTCGACGGGGTCGAGTCGTTCGACGCGCGCTTCTTCGGGATCACCCCTCGCGAGGCCGCCTCGATCGACCCGCAGCACCGGTTCCTCCTCGAGGAGAGCTGGCACGCCCTCGAGGACGCCGGGATCCCGGCCGAGAGCCTCGAGGGGACGAGGACGGCGGTCTTCGTCGGGATCAGCGGGAACGACTACGGCCCGCTCCTCGCCGGGGGAGACCGCTCGCGCGTCACCGCCCACTTCGGCCTCGGAAACTCGTTCAGCGCGGCAGCGGGGAGGATCGCCTACACCTTCGGCCTGACGGGGCCGGCGGTGGCGCTCGACACGGCCTGCTCCTCGTCCCTGGTGGCGCTGCACCAGGCGGCGGCGAGCCTGAGGACGGGAGAGGCGAGCCTCGCGCTGGCCGCCGGTGTGAACCTGATCCTCGCCCCGGAGGCGACGATCAACCTCTCCCGCGCCCGGATGATGGCGCCCGACGGGCGGTGCAAGACGTTCGACGCCTCCGCCGACGGCTACGTCCGGGGAGAGGGGTGCGGCGTCGTCGTCCTCGAGCGGCTCTCGGACGCGGTGGCGAACGGACACCCGGTCCGCGCCCTCCTGCTCGGCTCCGCGGTGAACCAGGACGGGAGGAGCGCCGGCCTGACGGCGCCGAACGGGCCGTCCCAGGAGGCGGTCCTCGCGGAGGCTCTCGCCTCTGCCGGAGTCGCCCCCGCAGACGTCGACTACGTGGAGGCTCACGGGACCGGGACCTCCCTCGGCGACCCGATCGAGCTCCACGCGATGGGGGCGGTCTACGGGAAGGGGAGGCCCGCGGACCGGCCCCTCCTCACCGGGTCGGTCAAGACGAACCTCGGGCACCTCGAGGCCGCCGCCGGGATGGCGGGGCTGGCGAAGGCGGTCCTCACCCTCGAGGCGGGAGAGGTGCTGCCCCATCTCCACCTGAAGACTCCGAACCCGCTGGTCGACTGGGACCGGATCGCCGTCCGCGTCCCGACGGAGAAGACCCCCTGGCCCTCGACGGGGCGCCCCCGCCGGGCGGCCGTCAGCTCGTTCGGCTTCATCGGGACGAACGCCCACGTGATCCTCGAAGCGGCCCCGGCTCCGCTCGCGGATGCGCCGGAGCGGGAGGAGGCCGCCTGGGAGACGCAGCTGCTCCTCCTCTCGGCCCGCTCGCCGGAGGCGCTGCGCGACCTCGCGTCGAGATTCGAGGAGCGCCTCCGTACCGGGACCGCCGACCGGGAGCTGGGCGACATCGCCTTCTCGGCGCGCGCCGGCCGGTCGGCCCTGGCGCACCGCCTCGCGATCGTCGGCGCCACGGCGGGGGAGATCGCCGACGGCCTCGCGGCCTTCCGCGAGGGGAGGACCGGCGCGGGGATCGCTCGTGGCGTGGCGAGCTCCGTGCCCTCTTCCGGACCCCCTCCAGGGTCCCCGCTCTCTCTCCCCGAGCCCTTCACGAGGGAAGCGCTGGAGCGTCTCGGCGCCGCGTGGGTCCGGGGAGACCGAGTCGATCTCGAGCCCCTCGACCGGCGCTCCTCGAGGAAGAGGGTGAGGCTTCCGCTCTACCCCTTCCGGAAGGAGAGGCACTGGGGACCGGACCTGCCGGGAGCGATCGCTCCTCCCGTCGCCGGGGTCCCTGTCGCCGCACGACCCTTCCTCGGACCGGCCCTGGCGACGGCGTTCGGGGCGACGCTCTTCGACACGACCTGGAGCGCGGCGTCTCTGCCGTTTCTCGCGGAGCACCGGATCCACGGCCGGATCGTCGTGCCGGGCGCGGCCCACGTCTCCCTCGTCCTCTCGGCTCTCCGTTCGCTCCACGGGCCGGGTCCCTGGCGCCTCTCGGACGTCAGCTTCCCCGAACCGCTCGTCCTCGGCGAGGAGGAGCACCGTCGCGTGCAGCTCGTCCTCGGACCGGGCGAGAGCTTCCAGGTTGCGAGCCGACGGGAGGGACCGGTCGAGCCGTTCGTCGTCCACGCGCGCGGAAAGGCGGCCCCGCTCGTTGACGCCGCGCCGGTGGACGGGCCCCGGCCAGCGACGGCGCCGCAGGCGCCCCCGGGGGAGAGCATCCCCGGCACGGCCCTCCGAGAGGAGCTGTCGCTGCGCGGGATCTCCCTCGGTCCGTCGTTCGGGTGGATCGAAAGCGTCGTCCCCGGCCCCGGCGCTGCGACGGGCCTCCTCGAGAGACCGCGCGACCTCTCCCTGCGGGGCCTCGAGGGGACCTTCGCCGCGGCGCTCCACCCGGGTCTCCTCGACTCGGTCTTCCAGCTCGTCGCCGCCGCGCTCCCGGGGGCGGCGCTGCGCGACACCGCCTACGTCCCGTTCGCTTTCGAGCGGCTGGACGAGAAGGCCGCGGACGCCCCGCTCGACGGGCTCGAGGCGCGGGTCGCCGTCTCGCACGAGGAAGGGGTCCGCTCCAGCGTCGTGGCGAGCTTGTCGATCGGCGACGGGAAGGGGAGAGAGCTCTTCTCGATCGAGGGGCTGACGCTGCGGGCCGCGCCTCGTGAGGCGTTCGCGCCCGGGACGACGGGGAGCGCCGACGCCGGCCAGGAGCTCTTCCAGCTGGCCTGGAGGCGTGTGGCCGCGCCCGGGCCTGGCGCCACGGGCGGCCGGTGGCTCGTCCTGGGCGGCCAGGAGGGCGACGGAGAGCGGCTCGCCGCCGCCCTCGTCCGGTCCGGCGTGGACGCCAGGTCGCTCCGGGACCTCGAGGGCAGGTCGCTGATCGCGTCGGCGGCGGGGGCCGGCCCGGAGAGGATCGTCTTCCTCGCCGGCGAGGAGTCGGGAGGGGACCCGTTCGCCCAGTGCCGGCGGCTCCTTCTCCTCTGTCAGGCGCTGGCCGGGAGCGCCGGCGATGCGACCCGCCTCGACGTCGTGACGAGGGGGGCGCAGGGGGTCTGCGACGAGGACGCCCGGCTGTCGACGGGAGGCGCGGCCGTCTGGGGCCTCGTCCGCTCGCTCGCGCAGGAGCACCCTGGCCTCGCCCCGCGGCTCGTCGACCTTCCGGCCGCGCGGAGAGTCCCCGCCGGCGCCCTGGCGAGCGAGCTCGAGGAGGCGCTCGCCGCCGAGCTCCTCGCGGCCGACCGGAGCGAGACCCAGGTGGGGCTCCGGATCTCGGGACGCTTCGTCGCGCGCCTCGCAGGGCTGCCGCTCGCGCCCGGGGGCCGCCTCGCGCTGCGCGAGAAGTCGACCCACCTCGTCACGGGGGGCCTCGGGGCCCTCGGGCTCCACGTCGCCCGCCTCCTCGTCGCGCGCGGCGCAGGACGCGTCGTCCTCGCGGGACGGGGCGAGCCGGGAGCGGCCGCCCGCGCCCTCGTCGCCTCTTCGGGCGGGTCGGTCGAGGTCGTCCGCGCCGACGTCTCGCGGGAGGAGGAGGTCGCGCGACTCCTCGAGACGGTCCGCAGGAGCGGCCCCCCGCTCGCCGGGGTCTTCCACGCCGCGGGGGTCCTCGACGACGGGGCGCTCCTGCGGCTGACGTGGGAGCGGTTCGAGAAGGTCCTCGCGCCGAAGGCCCGCGCCGCCCTCCTCCTCGACCGGGAGACGGAAGGGGACCGCCTCGACCACTTCGTCCTCTTCTCCTCCGCCGTCTCTCTCCTCGGCGCCGCGGGGCAGGCGAGCTACGCCGCCGCGAACGCGGCGCTCGACGCCCTCGCCCTCGACCGCCAGCGGCGCGGGCTTCCCGGCCTCTCGGTCTCCTGGGGGCCGTGGGCGGGGGAGGGGATGGCGGCGCGCGCCGGCGACGAGGCCCGTCGCGTCCGCGAGGAGCGCGGGATCGCCCTCCTCCCGCCCTCGCGCGCCCTGGAGCTGCTCGAGAGGCTCCTCGTCGCGGGTCTCCCTCACGCCACCGTCCTCCCCGTCCGGTGGGAGCGCCTCCTCCGGCCGGTCCCCGCGGGCGTCCCCCCGTTCCTGGCTGAGGTCGCGCCGCCAGGCGGAGAGGCGCTTTCCGCGAGCCCGTCCCCCGCGGCCGCCGCCCGTCCCGCCCGTCCGGCCCCTCCCGCCTGGGGACCCCTCCTCGCGGGGCGCCAAGGCGCCGCGCTGCGCGAGCGGATCGCCGAGCTGATCGCCGAGAGGGCCGCGGCGG
This sequence comes from uncultured Acidobacteriota bacterium, assembly GCA_903845115.1. Classification (GTDB taxonomy): domain Bacteria; phylum Acidobacteriota; class Thermoanaerobaculia; order UBA5066; family UBA5066; genus CAIMWE01. The sequence goes on from CAIMWE010000174.1 coordinate 30,413, forward strand.
TGATGGGGCTCGCCGATCCGTCGGCGGTCGCTCGCGGCGTCCCGCTCCTCGAGCAGGGGCTCGACTCGTTGATGACCCTCGAGCTGGCCCGCACGCTCGAGGAGTCGAGCGGGATCGCGGTCCCGGCGACGACCGTCTTCCGGCACCCGACGGTCGAGGGGCTCGCCGGCCACCTCTCGGAGAGGCTCGCCCCTGCGGCCGTGAAGGAGGTCCCCGAGCCGCTGCCGGCCGAGATCGCGGCGCTCGGGGAGGAGGAGCTACGCTCGGCGCTCGCGAGAGAGCTGGACGCCATCGGCGAAGGGGACGCCCCGGGCGGCCCCAGGAGGTGATCTTGAGATCGACCAGGAGGAAGAGATGAGCCTTCTCACCGTGATCCTTCCCGCCGCCGGCAAGGGGACGAAGCTGAACCTCCCCTACCCGAAGGAGATCCTCCGGCTCGACAAGGACCAGGCGCTCATCGACTTCAGCTTCGACTTCTTCCGGGGCCGCGGCCGCGCGGAGGTGGAGTTCGTCGTCGTCGTCAACGAGGAGAAGACCGAGATCCTGAAGTACCTCGGCCGGTACAAGGACCGGTTCAACGTCAGCTTCACCTTCCAGGACCCTCGCGAGCCGGAGTACACCGGCGCGATCAAGAGCGCCAGGCACCTCTTCGGCGAGAGCAACCTCGTCCTCCTCCCCGACACGGTCATGACCCTTCCTCCCGGGGTCGACCTCGTGGACGCGGTGAGGGGGAGCCTCGGCGAGACGGGCTTCACCTTCCTCTTCAAGAGGGAGACGGACCCCGGGATGCTCCGGACGAAGGGTGCCCTGGCGATCGGGGAGACCGGCCAGGTCGACGAGTACGAGGACAAGCCGACGGAGGAGCTCGGCCGGTTCAACGCCTTCTGGGGCGGCTTCGCCTTCGCCAGGTCGGCCTTCGACGCCTCGATCGCCTTCATGGAGAAGAGCACCCTGAAGCGGCCGCTCCTCCCCGGCGAGATCCGGTCGACCCCGCTCTACGGCAGCCGGGGGATCGAGGTGCTCGAGTACAAGGACCTGGGGACGTGGGAGGAGATCCGGCGGCTCCTGCGCGACACGGGCTGACGCGGCGGCACGCGGAATCCCGGCGCCCAGCCTGGCAATCCGGTCCCCCCCCAGAACGGCTGGTCGAAGAAGAAGGGGACGACGGCGGACATCCTGGGGAAGAGCAGCTCGTGCGAGGCTCTGCCCAGGTCCGGCCACGCGGCGCTCCGGCGACCTGATATCGTCGACCTCGTGAAGCCGGACGATGCGATTCGCGAGGCAAGCGCCGACTCTCTCCCTGGCGGGCTCCTCAAGCTCGAGCCCGACGAGGACACCTCGGCCGCCGAGCTAGCCTTCGAGCTCCGTTTTCTCGGGAGCCTCACGGTTGCCCAGCGGTTCGAGTTGATGTTCGAGAAATCCCGCGAGATGAAGGAGCTCATGGAATCCTGCGGACACCGAAGCGCTCCTGCGATCCCTGAACGCGCTTGACGTCCGCTACGTCGTGATCGGAGCGACGGCGTTCCCGGTTCACGGCTAGCCAGGATCGGACGCACGGAGGCCGCCTTTGCCTCGCTCTCAGGCCTTGATGAAGCGCGCGGCGGGCCGGCCGAAGGACCTCGAGGACCTCCGGGTCCTCCTCGAGCTGGAAAAGACTCCCGGTCCGTGGGAATCGCCCAGTCATCCGGCCTCACTGGAGGCGATCGAGGACACCATCCACGACGAAGAGCGGCCAACGAGGGGGACACGGATGCGGGCGGGGGTGGCAGCGGAGCGGCTTCGCCCGGTCCTGGCGCGAGGGGCTCAGTGTGCTGGGCCTGGCGGCGGGCTTCCCTCCAGGCGGGACAGCAGCCCCTCGAAGAACTCCCGCGACCAGAGCTTCACGGCGTCCGCGTCGCGCAGGAACGGCAGAACGTCTCTCTTTGCTGCCTCGAAGTCCACTGTGGCGAACCTGGCCGAGAGGAGGGCCTTCAATTCGGCAAGACCGAGCACCTGGTCCCCTTCCCACCCGCCCGTCTGCCTGAGCCTCGCCTCGAGATGCGCGAGCCTGACCCTCGTCCTGCGCCCGATGTACCAGACGAAGTCGTAGTAATCGCGGCCTTTGACGCAGCGGTGCTTCCAATCTCTTTGAAGAATTGCGTGGAGCTTCCCCGCGAAGAGATCGGGCAGCTGGAAGGTGTTGACGGCGAAAGGGATGGGCTGGAGAAGGACCATGGCTTCCGTCTCGAAGCCCCCCGGAGGGTCGGTATCAACCTCGAGCTTGACCTTGAGTAACGAGCTGACCGGCGTACGCCTCGAGATGGCATCTGGCACCCCGATCCGGAGCAGGTGCTCGCGAGTGCCCGCCTTGATGAAAGCGGAGTCGATCGCACGCTCCACGCCCTTCTCGCGTGCTTCGACCTTCACAGCGAAGCCCAGGGATTCCAGCTCCGCCTTGACTGCGCCGAGGTACGGCTGTAGCCGGAAGCCCGGCTGGGACTCCAGCAGCGAGAAGTCGAGATCCTCCGAAAAGCGATCGAGTCCGTAGAGGATCCGAAGCGCGGACCCTCCATAAAAGGCCGCATGCTCGAAGAGCTTGGCACGCCAGAGCCCCAGGAGCGCGATCTCCTGGATGATTTCCTTGAGCGCGTTTTCGTAGTCGCGCGCCGTGGCCGGTTCGTAGCGATCGAGCATGGCGACGACGGCGGGTTTCATCGTGGCCTCCCTTCCGAATCCAGGGTCGTAGCGGGCGCGCCTGCAGCAGGAGCGTCGAGGGCCTCGGCAATCCAATCGGCATCGCGGGACCGATAGAGTCGTGCGAGGGTGCGCAGTTCCGCGCGGTCGATGCGCTCCCATCGCTCCTCGTCGATCCGGAGATCCTCCCGCAAGAACGCCCGCGCATCCTGGGCACTCGCGAGCTTGGGCGAGCGGCAGAGCTTGACGAGGTCGCAGAGCGCCTTGGCCGGGGAAGCCATCAGCACGGGGTGGGTTTCGTCGATCCAGACCTGCTCGATGCCGTACGGATACCTTGCGAGCGCGAGGTGCCGATAGGTGAAGCGGCCGAGCGGCGTCTCGAAGACTTTGTCTTTCTTCTTGGGCGTCACACTCGTTACGGTCTCCACTCGCTCCGGGATGAGGCCGTGATGCGCCAGGGCGTACTCGAGCGAGATGCAGGAGGGACCAAAAATAAGGTTGGCGAGCGTCTCCCGGCAGATCAGCCGGCGTTGGTGTTCGGGGCCGAAGACGTAGAGCCCCTTTTTCACCCTGACGATCGCGCGAGAGCGCAGGAGTCCGTGGATCTTCTGCGTGGGTCCGGCGTAGTCACGGAGCACGCTCTTCAGGATCGTGTAGTCGAATTCCTCTCGCGGGATACGTCTTTGAAGTTGTGCGAGGCCGATTCGTTGCAGCTTTGTGGGCTCCATTCGATCTCTCCAGTCCAGTAGGTCAAGTAAATCATAGCTTACTGGACTGATCTGTAAAACAACCGCGCCGGTGAAGGATGGAGTCCGGGCCTTGATCCGTCACCACTTCGACATTCAGCTCAAGAGCTGGAAGCCAGCCTCGACGAAGTGCCGGTCAAATAGGAAGTCGTGACGAATTCCACGTCGTTCTTCCTGGCGCGCCTGAACGCTCGACTCGCAGCGGCGTGGTTCGGGTCATCCGCGACGGGCAGGGCCAGGATCGCCGACGTGTCGACGAAAACCGGTTTCGCCGGAAGGCGTCCAGGAGGTGCTCGTCGTGCTTCGTGGAGAGGCTTGCCTCTTCACCCGTCCGGAAGGCTCCAACGAGGCCCGCTGCACTCGCGTACAGGTCGGCTCTCATCAGGGGTGGCTGCCTCAATGAGGTGTCGACGCATCGCCTCACGACCTCGGCAACGGAAACCTCCTGGGCGCGGGCCGTGGCTGGTCGAAGAAGAAGGGTACGACGACGGGTCAGGCGGCGGGCTCGCCGGACGGGCCTATCGTCCTGCGGGAGGCCCGGTCCAGGGTTCCGGCGAGGAGGAAGCCCCAGAACAGGAGTGCCGAAGCGGCCATCTCGGCCGGGTAGAGGCCGGCGGTCTCGCCGAGCCGGGCCCGGGCGCCGACGAAGGCGATCACGAGAGTGCCGAGCGCGATGAGGACGTTGGCCCACATCCTGTAAGCGAACTCGGCCTTGCGCGAGAAGCGCCAGGCGGAGAGGACCGCCCCTCCGAGGAGCAGGATCGTCCCCGGGATGTTGAAGAAGAGCGACATCACCCTCGGGAACGTTCCACCGGGACCGAGCGCCTGTCCACCCACCGTGATGCCCGGGACCAGCTTCTCCAGGACGAGGTCCGTCCGGGCCGCACCCCAGGCGAAGACGGCAAGGCAGACGACGTTGAAGACGAGGTACGAGTGGCCCCAGATGCGGTTGCGGGTGAGGAGATAGAGCGTTCCGAGTCCGAGAAAGCCGACGAGGCTCGCGGCCAGGACGATGTAGACGCGGTAGACGACGGGATTCCACGAGCCCGTCGACTCCGACCACGACTCGAGGAAGGCAGCCACCGAGAAGAAGAGGAGGCCGGCCGTCCAGGCGAGCTGATGGGCGCGGCGGCGGAGGCGCCACTGCCGGAGGACGAGGAGAGCGAAGGCAAGGGCGAGGAGCGCCGTCGCGAGAGGCCACGACCAGTGCGACCAGAATGCTTCGTGCGTCACCGGGGAACTCTACTCCGGAAAATACAGAGTTTCGCCCCCGCACCCCGTCAACGGGTCAGTGTCTGAGCTTCCACGTCTGCTGACGGGAGCCGTTGCACTGCCACACCTGGACGTTGCATCCGTTCTCGCGCTCGCAGGGCTTGTGAACGTCCAGACAGAGTCCGGCCCGGCTCCGGATCACTCCCCCTTCCAGTTTCCATTTCTGCTGGGGGGAGCCGTTGCACTCCCAGACCTGGACCTGGCAGCCGTCCTCCTCATGACAAGGGGCGTGGACGTCCAGACAGAGTCCCGCGCGGCTCCGGATCTCTCGTCCCTCGATCCTCCAGCGTTGCTGGCGCCTGTCGTTGCACTCCCAGACCTGGACCTGGCATCCGTTCTCGTTCTGACAGGGGGCATGCACGTCCAGGCACAGTCCGGCGCCGCTCCGGATCTCTTCCGCCAGCGCCGGGCTCGCGGTCAGACCGACCAGAACCAACAGGCCAAAGACCTTCCCGTTCATCACGTTTCCCCCCTTCACTCCAAGTCATCTGCTTCGAAGGCCCGAACCTGGTCCGCGGGACGGAAACAGCTCTCCGTCTCACGGCAAGACCAAATATATCGCAGGCAAGATCGTTCGCCGCGGCCCAGGCCCGAACCGATTTCGTATCTATTTCCAAAGGTCTTCCTGGCCATCGCAGCCGGACCGGAGGGAAGATACGGAATCAAGCGGGAGGCCGGGTCGTCGCGGGAGGGCGTTCGGCCCTTGCGGGTCGGCTCGGTCACCGGATCAAGCGAAAGGACAAAGAGGTACGAGATGAAACGAACACTTCTGCTCACGGGTCTGGCGGCCTTTCTCTGTGGGCTCCCGGCGGGGAGCGCTCTCGCCCAGGAGACGAAGCCGGAGGTGAAGGCGGTGGCGAAGCCGGAAGCGGCTCCCGTCATGAGCGACAAGGAGAAGGCCGAGTTCGCAAAGCAGGTCGACTTCTTCGTCCAGGTGGCGTCGTACGGTGAGGCCCACAAGGACCCGCTGGCCCTCGTCACCGCCGTTCGGCTGCTGGACGACCTGCCGTTCACCTCGGTCGCCCGGCCGGGCGAGGGAGAGAAGAGCGGTCCTCCGTACGACCGCGACGCCCTGATCGCACAGGCGAAGGCGTCCGCCGGCGGCGACGCGGGCCTCCTCGCGATCATCGAGAAGGTCCAGGACGCCCCCGAGCCGACGGCCGTCCGTGGAGGCGGACATCGTCCGCCTCCGCCGCCCCGCTACTACGATCGGAATTACCACGAGCGTCACTACCGCTGCCGCTGGGTCCGCGAGTGCCACCGCGGCAACTGCGAGTGGGTCTGCCGGTAAGCTGACCTCCCCCCGAAACCTCGCCCGTTCTCCCGCTCTGCTCCCGGCCGGAGCGAGCGGGGGGGCGGGCCTCAGCTCGAGTCGCGGCGCGCGCTTGCGACGGGAGGCCCCCGGTGATTCGTCGAACGTCTACTCGGGCCGCTCTCGTCTCGCCCGACCGCCCCCCCCTTCCGCGAATCTCGACGTCCCTTCTCCTCGTCGTCTTCCTCTCTGCCTTCTCTGCCCTCGCTGCCGAGGGGAGCGAGCCGGCCGCGAGGGGGGCCGGCTCGCCGGCCGACGAGGGCGCCAGGCTCCTCCTGGAGGAGAAGTACGACGAGGCCGCCGCACGTGCGGGCGAGGCCCTCGAGGCGGCCTCCCGGTCGCTCCCGAAGGACCACCCGGACGTCGCGGCCCTCCTCCAGCTCCTCGCGCGGACCGAGTCGGCCCGCGGAGACTACGGAGCGGCCGACTCCTACGCCAAGAGGGCCTGGGGAATTCGCGAAAGGTCGCTGGGCAAGGAGAGCCCGGAGGTCTCGGAAACGCTCGTCCTCCTGGGGCGCATCGCGCTCTCGGCCAATCGCCCCGCGGACGCGGAGCGTTTCTGCAAGGGGGCCCTGGACTCCACCACCGCCCGTGCGGGCGCAGACGACCTCGCGACGGCGCCGGCCCGGACCTGCCTCGGCATGCTCGCCTCCAACCGGGGCCAGTACCAGATGGCCGAAGAGATCTTCAGGAGGGTCCTCGAGATCCGGGAGAAGAGCCTCGACCCCGGTGCCGCCGACCTGCTCCAGAGCAAGAGCCTCCTCGCGGGGCTCGACCTGACGCTCGGCCGGTACTCCGAGGCCGAAGCGCTCTATCGACAAGTGATCACGCTCCGCGAGAAAAACCTCGGCAGCTCGCATTCCTCGCTCGCCTGGGGCCTCGACGGCATGGCCGAGCTCTTCGAGATCACGGGACGATCCCGGGAGGCCGAGCCGCTCCGCCAACGCTCGCTCCGGATCCGGGAGGAACGGCTCGGGGCCAATCACCCCCAGGTCGCCCGCTCCCTCACGTCTCTTGCGGAGCTCGACAAGGACCTCTCCCGGTACGACCAGGCCCTCGCCGGGTGCGACCGGGCCGACGAGATCCTCCGCCGCCGCGGCGAGAGCGACCAGCCCGCTGCGGCCCGTGTCCTCAACGTTCGGGCCGAAGTGGCCCTTTCGCGGGGAGAGTCCGAGAGAGCGGAGCTTCTCGGGAAGAGAGCGCTCGGGATCCGGGAAAGGACCCTGGGGCCGGCGCATCCCTCGACGGCCGAGAGCCTGATGCTCCTCGGGCGCGTCGCCTCGGCCCGGGGGAAGGCCGAGGAGGCCCGGGAGCTCGTCTCCCGGGCGCTGAAGATCCGTGAGGACGCCTTCGGGCCGGAGCACCTCGAAGTCGCGCGGAGCCTCGCCGCCCTCGGCTCCAACCTGCTCGCCCGGGCGAGGTACGCCGAGGCCCAAGCCGCCTTCAGGAGGGCCCTCGAAATCCGGGAGCGGACGCTGAGCTCCGATCATCCCGACATCGCCACGAGCCTTGGCCTCCTCGCCCGCCTCTACGTGACGCAGGGAAAGTACGCCGAAGCCGAGCCGCTCCTGACTCGATCCGCCGCGATGAGGGACGCCGCGGGGGACGCGGGACTCCGGCAGATCCCCTGGAGCCTCGGCGCCCGCGCCGAGTTCCAGGAGATCCTCGGGAACACCGCGGCCGCCGAGTCCCTCTATCGCAGAGCCCTCGAGATCCGCCGCGCGCAGCTCGGCGACGATCATCCGCAGGTGGCCCTCTCTCTCCGTTCCCTCGCGTCGCTCCAGCGGACGAACGCGCGGTACGCCGACGCGCTTCGGCTGGCCGAGGAAGCGCTGGCGATCAACCGGAAGAAATACGGAAACGGACACCCTCAGGTCGCGGCCTGTCTGCACACCCTCTCGGAGATCCGGGCCGCCCTCGGCGAGTACGAGACGGCCGACCAGCTCTGCCGGCAGGCCCTCGGAACGCGGGAGGCGCGGCTCGGGAAGGACCATCCCGACGTGGCGGAGAGCCTCCAGCTCCTCGGTTCGATCTCCCGTTCGAGGGGCCAGAACGCCGACGCCGAGACCGCGCTCGGGGAAGCGCTCCGGATCCGGGAGGCCGCGTTCGGGCCGGATCACCCGGCCGTCGCCCAGAGCCTCACGTCGCTCGGACAGCTCTCCCTGACGAGGGGTCGCTACGCCGAGGCCGAGGCACAGCTGAAGAAGGGTCTCCTGATCCGCCAGAAGACGCTCGTCCCGGAGCACCAGGACATCGCGTCGAGCCTGGGGGCGCTCGCCCGCCTCTACGTGACGCTCGGGCGTTACGCGGAAGCCGAGCAGCTCCTCGCACGATCCCTGGCGATCCGCGAGAAGCTCGCCGGGAACGACCATCCCCGCTACGCCGCGAGCGCAACGACCGTCGCGGAGCTCTACGAGGCGATGGGCCGGTACCGGGACGCCGAGACCTTCTACCGGCGCGCCCTCGAGATCCGGGAGAAGGCCCGGGGAAGCGACCACCCGACGACCGCCCGGATCCTGACCTCTCTCGCCGGTCTCGAGCTCAAGCTGGGACGGTACGAGGCGGCCGAGGCCGGGGCGCGGAAGGCGATCGCGATCAACGAGGAGAAGCTGGGACGCGATCACCTCGAGACGGCTCGGAGCCTCCAGGTCCTCGCCGAGATCCTGATCTCGAAGGGAGCCTACGCCCAGGCCGAGCCCCTCTGCGCCCGCGCGATCGGCATCCGGGAGAGCGCCCTGACGAAGGACCACCCGCTCTGCGCGGAGAGCCGGATCACGCTGGCCACCCTCTACCAGAACAGCGGCAGGTCGCGGGAGGCGGAGCGCGAGCACGCGAAAGCGCTCGAGATCCAGGAGAAATCGTTCGGGAAGGACCACCTCGAGGTCGCCGAGACCCTCGGTCTCCTCTGCAAGCTGGAACAGGCGCGGGGAGCATTCGACGAAGCGGAGAACGGCTTCCAGCGGGCCCTCGAGATCCGCCAGAAGGCTTTCGGGCTCGACCACCCCGACGTCGCCGAGAGTCTCGACCTGCTGGCGGGGCTCCTGGTGACCCGGAACCGTTTCAACGAAGCGGAGCAGCGGTACCGGACCGCCCTGACGATCCGCGAGAAGGGCCGGGGGGCCAACCAGGCGCCGGTCGCCGAGAGCCTCCACAACCTCGGCGCGCTCTACCGCAGGTCCGGCCGCTGGGAGGCCTCGGAGCACTCCCTCAAGGAGGCGTACGACATCCGGATGAAGGCCCTCGGCGAGGGCCACCCGAAGCTGTCGTCCACGGCGAAGGAGCTGGCCCTCCTCTACGCCGTCGAGGGGAGGCACCCGGAGAGCGACCGGCTCTTCCGGCAGCACGTCGACCTCGAGGAGAAGAAGCGCGACGACGTCTTCCTCCTCCTCTCCGAGCGGGAGAAGCTCGGCTACGTGAAGGAGACGGAGCGCTCCGTTCACGACTACCTGAGCCACACGGCGGCGGCCATGGGATCGGATCCGGAGGCCCTGGAGGGGACCCTGAACGCCTGGCTCCGGTGGAAGGGTTCCGTCATGGAGGCCCAGGGACGGCACCTCCGGGCCGCGCTCGCCTCGGGCGACCCCCGGGGACGCGCGCTGTTCGAGGAGCTGACCACCGTGCGGCAGGAGACCGTGAAGCTCCGCGCTGCTCGGCTGGCCGATCGATCCCTCGACGAGGACGCCCGGACCCTCGCGACCCTCCAGGAGCGCAAGGAGGCGCTCGAGGCGAAGCTCTCGAGCCTGAGCGCCGAATTCGCGTCCCACAGGCGAGCGGGGCGGGCGGACGTCTCGACGATCGCGCGCATCCTTCCTCGCGACTCGCTCTACGTCGATTTCGCGCGGATCGCGTACCGCGACTTCCAGAAGGGCTCGAGCGAGCAGAGGTACGTCGTCTTCGTCCTGCAGCCGGGAGAGAAGCCAGCCGTCTCTCTCGTCGACCTCGGGAGCGCCGAGGCGATCGACAAGGCGGTCGCGGCGTACCTCGGGGCGATGAGCTCGGCGCGGGATGGGTACGTCCCGAACCGGAGGAAGCTCGATCAGGAAGCCGGCGAGCTCCACCGCCTGCTGCTCCTCCCTCTCCAGCAGCAGCTCGCTGGCCGCCGGCAACTCTTCGTCAGTCCCGACGGCAGCCTCCAGCTGGTTCCCTTCGAGGTCCTCCGCAGCCCGGAGGGCGCCTACCTCGTCGAGTCGGTCCAGATCAGCTACGTCGCCGCCGGCCGGGACATCCTGAGGTTCGAGAGGAAGGATTCCGCTTCCGGGCGCGCGCCCGAGGCCGTGATCCTCTCCGACCCGAACTACGACCTGGGACTCAAGGCTCCGGATCCGGGTCTCGTCCACGTGACCGCCTCGCCGTCGAGAGGGGCCTTCCTGTCGTCGTTCTCCAGGCTGCCGGACACGCGGCTCGAGGCCGACGCGATCGAGGCGATCCTGAAGCAGCGGATGCGGATCGCGGTCCGGTCGTTCCAGGGAGACCAGGCCGTGGAGGCGGCCCTCACCTCCGTGGAGTCCCCGAAGATCCTCCATCTCGCGACACACGGGTACTTCCTGGGACAGGACGAGACGGCCCCCTCTCCGGGAGGGGTCGAGACCGGACAGGCCACGCTGAAGGACGACCCGATGTTTCGATCGGGACTCGCCCTGGCGGGAGTCAACTATTCCTTGAGAGCCGGGACCGACGGAGGGGTCGTCAGCGCGGAGAAGCTGATGGGCCTCCGGCTCGGACGGACCGACCTCGTCGTCCTGTCGGCCTGCGAGACAGGGGTGGGCGAGGTCCTGAGCGGAGAGGGGGTCTTCGGTCTGAAGCGGGCGTTCATCCTCTCCGGAGCCCGGGCGGTCGTTCTGAGCCTCTGGAGCGTGCCGAGCGCCGAGACCCGGGAGCTCATGACGACCTTCTACAACTTGATGGCGGACGGGAAATCGAAGGCCGAGGCGTTGCGTCAGGCCAAGCTCGAGATGGCCAAGGAGAAGCCGAACCCCTTCTACTGGGGGGCCTTCGTCCTCATCGGGAATCCGCAGTAGGGGGAGCGGTCCTCGCGAGAAAGGGCTGGAGATCTCTGGTCAGGACGGCCGCGACGACGCGCTGACCGGCCGGATTGGGATGGACGCCGTCGGGGAGATTCAGCTCGGGCCTGGAGTGTCCAGCCACTGCGACCGGGCCTCTGCCTCGAAGTTACGCGGACGTCCCGGGTTTGAGGATGACCCCCTCGTTCAGGCGTCCGTTCATCTTGACGAAGAGCGGTCCAGAGAGGACCAGGTGCCTCGTGTAGGTGAGTGTCTCCTCCGCCGGCTGCGCGGCGAGCCACTCCCAGTCGAGCGAGCCGTCGCCCGCCTCGGGGTTCACCGTGAAGTAGCCGACCCCTCCCGCCGCCAGGTTCTGGAAGAAGTGGGTCCCTTGCGAGGGGGTTACCTTGAAGTCCCGAAATCCGGCCTCGACGATGACGCGCGCGCCGGAGATCTCGTCCCAGGAGACCGGGATGCCGAAGAAGGGGTCTGCCGAGCCCCAGCGCCCGACCCCGACGAGGAGATAGGGCCGTCCCTTCTCCAGGAGGCGAATGTTCAGCCGGGCCACCTCGGCGGCGGCGACGCGGCTGTAGGCCCGGTCGAAGCGTTGGGGGTCGACGACCACCACGTCGCGCAGGTTGTCGACCCGGCCGTTACCCAGGACCGTCGAACTGCGGCAGACGAGCGCCCCGGCCGGCACGTCCCCGATCTCGAGCTCGGCGGTCTCCCGCGCGAGGGCCAGTGGCCGAAGCTGGAGGACGGCGAACTCCTTGGGCTGGCCCGGCAGCCCGGAGAGGTCCGCCGCGAACTCGATCTCGACGGGACCGTCCGTTCCCCGGGCGCCGACCTCGAGGATGTGAGAGAGGATCTCTGCCAGCGGAAAGACGCCGTGCTTGAGGATCGGCGCGAAGCTGACGAGCCGCATCCCGGAGCGCCCGATGCCGTCGTAGACGGCGTCGTTTTCGGGGGAGTAGGTCGAACCGACGGCGGACAGCGTCCCGTCGCGTTCGGCGGCGTCGAGGCCGTAGGGCGTCAGCGAGAACTGGTGTCCAGCGCTCGCACACGCCTCGGCCTCCTCGGCGAGCCCGAGGGCGAAGAAGTGGCGCTGGGAGCCGCGTACCTGGTCGCGCGGCGACGAGAAAGGGGAGAGGTGGCGCGGGTAGCGGGGGCAGAAGCGGACGCACGCGTCGCCGTCCCCCACGCTCTCGCCAAAGCCCAGGGCGACGGCGGCGACGCCGTCGTGGGTTTCCATCGGGGCGGTCGGGTAGAAGTTGTGCGAGCGCGCGGTTCCGGCAAACGTGGGGTAGAAGCGCCCGCCGTGGGCCGAGCCGACGACCCGCTGGAGGATGACCGCCATCTTCTCCTGCTCCGTCCGGAACGGGGTTGCCTTCAGGTACGCCTTGGCGTGGGACGAGAAGGTCGAGGCCCAGACGCGCTTGACCGCTTCGACGAGCCGGGCCAGTCGCTGCTCCGGATCCGGGCTGCTGTTGGGGAGCATGCAAGTCCGGTAGGCGCCGGCGAGGGGTTGATACTGCGAGTCTTCCAGGAGGCTCGACGAGCGAACGGCGAGCGGGTGGCGGGTCCGCTGGGCGAACGCTCTCAGGTCGCGGACGGCGTCCTCCGGCAGGTCCGCTTCCAGGAAGCGGCGGATGACCTCGGCGTCGTCGGCCGCCCCGATGGCCGCCTCCCGCAGGCCGTTGGAGTCGAGGAAGCGGTCGAAGACGTCGGTCGCCACGACGACTGCGGAGGGCACGGAGATACGGATCCCGGCGAAGCGGTCGTGGACGCCCTGGTCGTGGAGGAGCAGGTTCACGAAGGCGAGGCCGCGTGCCTTTCCCCCCAGCGAGCCGGCGCCCAGACGGCCGAGGATGGCGGAGCCGTCCCACGTGGTCCGGTCGAAGTCCGCGACGATGCGCCGCCCCAGCTGCTGGCGGTAGTTGTGGATCTTCTGGATGATGTCGCGCCTGAGGTCCTCGAGTGTCGGGTAGTCCTCGACCTTGCGTGGGCGGAGTTCGAACGCCAGGGCGAACTCGGTCCGCGCCTTGAGCCACGTGGAGAAGTGGTTTCGCTCCGCGTAGTACCCGACCAGCTCCGCGGGGACGGTCCAGAGCATCTCCTCCAGCTCTTTCATGTCCCTCGCGCGGCCCACCTCCCGTCCGTCGGGGAGCTTGAAGACGAAGTCGCCGAAGCCGAACTTCTCCACGATGAGGTGCCGCAGGTCCTGGAGGAGGAGCGGCGACCCCTTGAGCTGGAACGCCGCGCCGGCCGCCCGCGCTTCGGCCTCGATCTCCTGGCGAGACGACTGGAGCATGACCGGCACGTCGGGCGCGAGTTCCCGGACGCTCCGGGCCAGATCGATCCCCGCGAGGGGCTCGAGGACGCCGTTGCGCCGGAACTCGACGTCGGAGACGACCCCGAGGACGTTCTCCCGCCACCGCGAGAAGGCGTTCCACGCCTCTTCCCATGTCTTGCACAGGAGAATCTTCGGCCGCGCCTCGAGTCGCCTGAGCCTGTGCGAAAGGTTCATCCCCTCGGGAGCCAGCCGGCGAGAGTGTTCCAGGATCTCGGCGTAGATGACGGGCAGGAACGACGAGTAGTAGCGGACGTCGTCCTCGACGAGGAGGACCACCTGGACCCCGGCGGCGACGTCGTGGGTCAGGTTGATCCGGTCCTCGATCAGCCGGACGATGGCCAGGAGGATCATCACGTCTCCCTGCCAGAGGAAGACGCCGTCGAGTCCCTCGTCGCCGTGCCGGGCGAGGAAGGCGGCGAGCTCGCGCCCGTCGTAGGCGAGGACGGCGATGGGGACGTCGACACCCGCCTCGCGCAGCGACCGCGCCAGCTCGTGCGCGTTCATCGTCCCGACCTGGAGCGAGGTGAGAACGAGGTTGAAGCGGCGCTGGCCCCGGGCGAGGGCCACCGCCTCCTCGCCGGTGGAGACCCGGGTGATCCCGGGGACGTTCCGGCGGCTGCGCTCGAGGGACTCCTCGACCACGCGGTCGAGGAGCTGCCCGTCCTCGGAGAGGATGAAGGAGTCGAAGAGGCTCGACACGAGGAGGATGTCGTGGACCCGCCACGGCATCAGGTCCTGGAATCCGAACCGCCCCATCGGCTGCGGTCGGGAGAGTCGGTCGGCGGAGGGGAGGGGCACGCGGACCTAGAGCAGCCCCTGGTCCATCATCGCGTCGGCGACCTTCAGGAAGCCCGCGATGTTGGCGCCGTTGACGTAGTTGCCCGGAGTGCCGAACCTCTCGGCGGTCTGGGCGCAGGCCTGGTGGATGTTCGCCATGATCTCGCGGAGCCGTCCGTCGACCTCCTGGCGCCCCCAGGACATCCGCATGCTGTTCTGCGCCATCTCGAGGCCGGACGTGGCCACGCCCCCGGCGTTGGCGGCCTTTCCGGGCCCGTAGAGGATCTTCGCGTCGAGGAAGCGGGCGACTCCCTCGGTCGTCGTCGGCATGTTGGCTCCTTCGGAGACGACGAAGACGCCGTTCTTCAGGAGGTTCCCTGCGTCCTTTCCGTTGATCTCATTCTGGGTCGCGCTCGGGAACGCGCAGTGGGCCGCGTGATCCCAGAGCGGATTGTGGTCGAGCCGCGAATCGGCAGGGACGTACACGGCACCCGCGTACTTCTCGGCGTACTCCCGGATCCTCCCGCGACGGGCGTTCTTGAGGTCCATCACGAAGGCGAGCTTTTCCTTCGTGATCCCCTTCTCGTCGTAGATGTAGCCGTTCGAGTCGGAGAGGGTGACCGGACAGGCGCCGAGCTGGATGAGCTTTTCCACCGTGTACTGGGAGACGTTGCCGCTGCCGGAGACGAGGCAGGTCTTCCCTTCGAGCGACTCCCCGCGCGTGGCCAGCATCTCCTGGGCGAAGTAGACCGCGCCGTAGCCGGTGGCCTCGGGCCGGATGAGCGAGCCGCCCCAGCCGAGCCCCTTGCCCGTCAGGACGCCCGTGAACTCGTTTCGCAGCTTCTTGTACATCCCGAAGAGGAACCCGATCTCGCGGCCGCCGACGCCGATGTCGCCGGCCGGGACGTCGGTGTTTGGCCCGATGTGGCGGAAGAGCTCGGACATGAAGGCCTGGCAGAACCGCATCACCTCGTTGTCGCTTTTCCCCTTGGGGTCGAAGTCCGAGCCGCCCTTGCCGCCGCCCATCGGGAGGGTCGTCAGGGAGTTCTTGAAGACCTGCTCGAAGGCGAGGAACTTGAGGATCCCGAGGTTGACGGAAGCGTGGAAGCGCAGCCCCCCCTTGTAGGGGCCGATGGCGCTGCTCATCTCGATCCGGAATCCTCTGTTGACGTGGATCCCCCCCTGGTCGTCCTGCCACGCAACCCGGAACATGATGACGCGTTCCGGCTCGACGAGACGCTCCAGAAGCCTGGCGGAGCGGTACTCCGGGTGCCGCTCGATCACGGGGGTCAAGGACTCGAGGACCTCCCGGACTGCCTGGTGAAATTCGGGCTCTGCCGGGTTCTTGGCCTTCACCTCGGCCATCACGTCGGTGACGAAGCTGGACATATTGGCTCCTCCTCGGTGGCGGTCCCTTTTCACTGGCGCCGCGCGGTAGGTACTTTAGCTGGTTGTTCTCGAGGGGTGCAAAGATTTTGAGCAGATCGTGAGCCTTCTCGCCACCTGAGGCCTGATGCCTCTGGCCTCATAGATTAAGGCGATGGAAACCGCAGTGGAAAGCGGATGTGCGCGGCGCTCGAAGTCGGCGGCTATCATCTGGAGGCTGGGCTCGTGAGAGAGCCTGATCTGAAACCTGGCACGCGGGTCCCCTTACCTACCCCTCGGCGCCCGGAGCTTGAACCGGCGAGCAGACATCGAAGGAGAGAACCTTGAAGAAGGTCTTCGCGGCAATCGTCCTCGCGGCCGGAGTCGCCGCAGCCCCCGACGCGAGTTCGACCGGGGCGGGCGGGGAAACCAGCTACACCCTGAAGTTCGTGAGCGGGTCGAACTACGACCTCTTCGCGAGCATGGGAGGCGGGCCCCCTCATCGGGTCCAGCTCGACACGGGCTCCCGGGGACTCTTCGTCCCGAAGGGTGTCCTCGGAAGCTCTGCCACGATCTCGGCGACCGAGACGTGCGCCACCGTCTACGTCAGCAGCGGCAAGACGCTCTCCGGTCACATGGCGACCGGCCCCGTGACGCTGCTCGGCTCGACGGCCGCGGGCGACGTCAATCCCCCCCCGTCCACGGTTCCGATGTCGTTCTGCGCGGTGGACGACCCCCCGGACTTCGTCGACGGGATGATGGGGGTCGGCTTCGGGCGCGGCGCCCTGGATGACCCGGCGAAGAACGTCCTCCTGCAGATCTCCGAGATCAGGGCGGGGAGCATGCGCCCGGGCTTCGTCCTCTCGACCTTCCCCTCGCCGAACGTGCAGATCGGGATCACGACCGCGCGCTCCGCGAACTTCCAGATGGTCCAGCTTTCCCCCTCGCCCGGCGGGAACGGCGACTGGGTCGCCGCCTCGCTGAAGGGGTGCCTCTCGCTCCCGAGCACGCCTGCCTTCAAGCAGGAGTGCGGAGGGCTCCTCGTCGACACGGGGGTCGGGGAGGTGATCCTCTGGGGACCGAGCGACCCGACGCTGGGTGGCATCGTCCCGCCCGGAGGGACCTCCGCTCCCTTCGGGACCTCGGTGCAGATCACGACGCAGGCAGGTCCGATGCTCGACTTCTCGTTCGCGCTCGGCGCCGGAGTCCACACGCCGAGCTCGGTCGACATCCGGACCGCCACCGCTTTCTCGACGAATACCGGCCGGGCGCTGCTCGTCGACTACGACTACCTCTTCGACGCCCAGGCGGGACTCGTCGGGTTCCAGCGCGTCTCCCCGGCGGGGGGCTACGCCTCGCCCTACGCCGTCTCCGGGCTCAACGCCGCCTGGCTGCAGGACCTGGGCTCGCTCGTGTCGCCGACCCTCCGACTCTACAAGGCCGCGACCACGACCACCCCCGGCCAGGATTCCTGGTACGACCAGGACGCCTACCTCCCGAAGACCACCGGCCCCGAGGCGCAGGGGGTGACGTGGGGACCGATGCCGCTTCTGCAGCCCCAGCCCCAGCTCCCGGCGGACGTGGTGGCGGATCCCTCGAAGAAGCCCTCCTACTACCAGCAGCGCTTCGTGGCCACCGCGTACGCTCTGGTCGGCACCGCGTACCAGCATCACCACGACCCGGCATGGAAGCCGCTCTCCCCCTGGTACACGGGGCCCTCCTGGCCGTGGTCTTCCGTCTCGGTCAACCCCACCTCCACGGTCTACGAGCCGGTCCTGCAGCCGGACGGCAGCTACAAGATCGTGGCAACGAAGACATTCCCGAACCCGTACGCCGACGACTACGGGAAGATGGCCCCCGGCATCGACTGCAGCGACCTGGCGTCGCTGGCGTACAACGCCGCGTCCGGGGTCTTCGTCGACTCCGCCGTCGCCACCCAGGGGAACGTCACGGTCGGGGCAGCCTACGGCGGAAAGGCCCCGATCGGGTGGAGCAAGGCATCGGTGCCGATCTTCGTCGATCCGCGCGAGCCGGTCGACCCGAGCATCACCCCGATCGTCCCGACGTTCTTCCTCGGCCCCCACGCCGCGTTCAGCGATGGGACGAGAACGCCCGGCTTCAACGCCCCCGGCTCGCTCGAC
>CAIMWE010000175.1 GCA_903845115.1 uncultured Acidobacteriota bacterium
CCCGATCGACCTCGCCGGGGGAGTGAGCCTGCTCCCATGAGCGACGCCTCTCCTCTCCTGATCGGACGCTCCCCGGACCCGCGGGTCGCCAGGGTCTCCCTGAACAGGCCCGCGCTCCGCAACGCGTTCGACGACGTCCTCGTCGACCTCCTGACCCGCACCGCCCGGGAGCTGGGCGGGGACCCGTCGGTCCGCGTCGTCGTCCTGGCCGGAGAGGGCTCCGTCTTCTGCGCGGGGGCCGACCTCAACTGGATGAAGAGGATGGCCGCGTACGGTCTCGAGGAGAACCGCCGCGACGCGGAGGCGCTCGGGGCGATGTTCGAGGCCTGGAACCTCCTCCCGAAGCCGGTCGTCGGCGCCGTCCAGGGGGCGGCGCTCGGGGGAGGCACCGGGCTCGCGGCGGTCTGCGACGTCGTCGTCGCCCAGGAAGGAACGCTCTTCGGCACGACGGAGGTCAGGCTCGGGCTCGTCCCGGCCGTCATCAGCCCCTACGTCGTGGCGAAGATCGGCCAGTCCAGCGCCCGCGCGTGGTTCCTCACGGGCGGCCGGTACGACGCCGCGGAGGCCCTCCGCTGCGGGCTCGTTCACCGGGTCGTCCCGCCGGAGGAGATGGACCGGGCGGTCGGCGAGGTGGTCGCCGCCTGCCTGGACGGGGGGCCGGAGGCGCTGGCGGAAGCGAAGGTCCTGGCGAGGACGGCTGGCTCGCTGCCGCCCTCGGAGGTCCGGGGCGTGACCGTGGAGTCGATCGCGCGAAGGCGCGTGTCGGCCGAGGGACAGGAAGGGATGCGCGCGTTCCTGGAGCGCCGAGCGCCTCAGTGGGGGAAACC
Organism: uncultured Acidobacteriota bacterium; assembly: GCA_903845115.1. Taxonomy (GTDB): domain Bacteria; phylum Acidobacteriota; class Thermoanaerobaculia; order UBA5066; family UBA5066; genus CAIMWE01. Next base: position 828 of record CAIMWE010000175.1, read on the forward strand.
GTGAGCCGACCGTTTCGCAAGCTTCTGATCGCGAACCGCGGAGAGATCGCCGTCCGGGTGATCCGGGCCTGCAAGGCGCTCGGGATCGGTTCGGTGGCGGTCTACTCGGAGCAGGACCGGGATTCCCGCCACGTCGGCCTCGCCGACGAGGCGGTCGAGATCGGGCCCGCGCCGGCCTCCGAATCGTACCTCTCGGTGCCGAAGATCCTCGCCGCCGCGAGCGCCACGGGGGCCGAGGCGATCCACCCCGGATTCGGCTTCCTCTCCGAGAACGCCGGGTTCGCCAGGGCGGTCGAGGCGGCCGGCCTCGTCTGGGTCGGGCCGCCGCCTTCGGCCATGGAGGCGATGGGGCGGAAGATCGAGTCGAGGGAGCGGATGAAGGGCGCGTCGGTTCCCGTCGTCCCCGGGACGCACCTCATCGACGACGAGGCGGAGCGGGCGGCGGTCGGTTTCCCGGCCGTCGTGAAGGCCTCCTCCGGGGGAGGGGGCAAGGGGATGCGGATCGTCCGCGGGCCCGGCGAGCTGGCCGAGGCGCTCGCCTCGTGCCGCCGGGAAGCCGAGGCGGCGTTCGGGGACGGGACCGTCTACCTGGAGCGCTACCTCGAGCGGCCGCGGCACGTGGAGGTCCAGGTCTTCGGAGACTGCCACGGGACGATCGTGGCGATCGGGGAGAGGGACTGCTCCCTCCAGAGGCGCCACCAGAAGGTGATCGAGGAGAGCCCGTCGCCGGCCGTGTCGCCCGCCCTCCGGGCCCAGTTCGCCGAGGCGGCGGTGTCGGCGGCGAGGGCCGTCGGGTACCGCAACGCCGGCACGGTGGAGTTCCTCCTCGCCCCGGACGGCCAGTTCTACTTCCTCGAGATGAACACGCGGCTGCAGGTCGAGCACCCTGTCACGGAAGAGGCCTTCGGAGTCGATCTCGTCGCCCTCCAGCTCGCGGTCGCCGCGGGAGAGCGGCTACCCGCCGACCTTCCCTCCGTCCCCCGGGGGCACGCGATGGAAGCGCGGATCTACGCCGAGGACCCGGATGCCGGCTTCCTTCCGCAGACGGGCAAGGTCCTCGTCTATCGCGAGCCGTCGGGCCCCGGCGTCCGGGTCGACTCCGGGATCTGCGAGGGGATGGAGGTCTCCGTCCACTACGACCCGATGCTCGCGAAGGTGATCGCCCGGGGGACGAACCGCGACGAGGCCCGCCGGCGGCTGGCCGCGGCCCTCTCCGAGATGGTCGTCCTCGGCGTCCAGACCAACATCTCGTACCTCCGCCGCGTCCTCGACACGCCCGAGTTCAGGGCCGGAGAGGCCGACACGGGGTTCCTGGAACGCACCCCGGTCACCCTTTCCCGCGAGCCGGACGACGGCGTCTTCCAGGCTGCCGCCAGGCTCTTCGCTTCCGCTCCGGCCGCCGGCTCGTCGGCCGGCCCCGCCGCCGGCTTCCCCGACCCGATCGCCGCGGGCGCCTTCAGGATGGCGTCGTGAGGCTCCGCGCGCACGGCGGCGGCGCCACGGTCACGAGGGAGACGGACGTGGCGAGGGACCTTCTGCCCGGCCTGCTCGCGGTCCGGGACGGCCGGAACGTCTGGGTCAACTACCGGGGGGAGACCTGGCGGGTCGAGCGGGTGGCCGAGCGCCCGGCCGGCGCGCCGGAGGAGGAGCACGACCTCACCGCCCCGATGCCGGGCCGCGTCGTGAAGGTCCTCGTCTCCGAAGGGGACCAGGTGACGAAGGGAACGGCCCTCCTGCTGCTCGAGGCGATGAAGATGGAGCACGAGATCCGCGCGCCCCGCGACGGCGCGGTCACGAAGCTCTTCCGGGCCGCCGGCGAGATGGTCGCCATGGGAGACCCTCTCGTCGAGATAGGGTAGCGGCGTGACGGCATCGGCTGGTTCCCGGAAGGTCACGATCGTCGAGGTCGGGCCCCGCGACGGGCTCCAGAACGAGGAGCGCTTCGTCCCCTCGGACGTGAAGGTGGCGTTCGTCGACGCGCTCTCGTCGAGCGGCCTTCCCGCGATCGAGGTGACCGCCTTCGTCTCGCCCCGGAAGATCCCCCAGCTGGCCGACGGCGACGCCGTCTTCCCGCGGGTGCGGAAGAGGCCGGGGGTGCGCTACCTGGTGCTGGTCCCGAACGAGAAGGGGCTCGAGCGGGCGCTCCGCGCGGGGGTCCGGGAGATCGCCGTCTTCACGGCCGCCTCCGACGGCTTCAACCGCCGCAACACGAACGCCTCGATCGAGGAGTCGTTCGTGCGCTTCCGCCCCGTCCTGGAGGTCGCCTCCGCCGAGGGAGTCCGCGTCCGGGGCTACGTCTCGTGCGTGTTCGGCTGCCCCTACGAAGGGGCGGTCTCTCCGGCCAGGGTCGCCGAGGTCGCCGCGAGGCTCTGGGCGATCGGCTGCCGGGAGATCTCGCTGGGAGACACGACCGGGGTGGGCGTCCCCTCGCAGGTCCCGGAGGTGGTGGGGAGGACGGTCGAGGCCGGCGTCCCCGTCGAGGGGCTGGCCCTTCACTTCCACGACACGCGGGGGACGGCTCTCGCCAACGTCTGCGAGTCGCTGCGGGAGGGGGTCCGGATCTTCGACGCGTCGGCGGGCGGGTTCGGGGGGTGCCCGTACGCTCCGGGCGCGTCGGGGAACCTCGCGACGGAGGACCTCGTCCACCTGCTCCACGGGATGGGGTACGAGACCGGCGTCGACCTCTCCCGCGTCGCCGCGGCCACCCGGATGCTCCAGCCGTCGCTCGGACGGCAGCCGGCGTCCCGGGTCTGGCACGCTCTCGCCTCGACCGCCGCCGTGCCATCTCCGGCCGATTGACCGGCTTTCCGGCACGATCTAGACTGATTTACCTACGCTGAACGGGCTTCCAGCGCTTGAAGGAGAGACGATGGGCCATCGAATCCTGCTGGCCGACGACAGCCTGACCATCCAGAAAGTGGTCGAGCTGACTTTCTCGGAGACCGACTACGAGCTGATGGCCGTGGGGTCGGGAGACCGGGCCGTCGAGGCGCTCGAGGAGTTTCGCCCGGCCATCGTCCTGGCGGACGTCGTGATGCCGGGCCTCACGGGCTACGAGGTCTGCGAGGCGGTAAAGAGGAGGGCGGACGGCGCGGCGATTCCGGTCATCCTCCTCACCGGCACGTTCGAGCCGTTCGACCGGGTCCGGGCCGAGAGGGTCGGATGCGACTCGATCGTCACGAAGCCGTTCGACTCGCACGCCCTTTCGGCTCTCGTCCAGCAGCTGATCGCGAAGGGCGCCGAGGTCCGGGCCAGCCTGGAGGCCGCCCCGCCGCCCCTGCCGCCGCCTCCCGTCCTGCCCCCGCCGATTCCCGTTCCGCTCCCCGATCCCTTCTCGGACACCTTGGCCGTCGCGATGCCGGACCCCGCCGTGCCGCCGCCCCTGCCGCCGCTTCCCGTCCTGCCCCCGCCGATTCCCGTTCCGCTCCCCGATCCGTTCTCGGACACCGTGGCCGTCGCGACGCCGGCCCCCGCCGTGCCGCCGCCCGTCCCGGAGGACGTCTTCGGGTCCCCGCTCCCGGAGGAGCCCGCACCGCCGGCGGCCGCCCCGGAGGAGCCGCTCCCGCCGGTCGAGGAGGCGCCCGTCCCCGAGGCGGCCATCACGGCCGAGATCCAGGTAGCTCCGGCCGTCGAGCTGTTCACCGCGTCCTTCGTCGAGGAGGCGACGCATCCGCTCCTCGTGATCTCGCCCCCGCCTCCGTTCGAGGAGACGCCGGAGGAGGACCTGGGTCCGGAGGACGTGCAGCCTCGCGACATCGAACGGGACCTCGCGGCCTTCGAGGAGACGGGCGGGGGACGGTCGCGTCCCGAAGTGTGGGACCAGGCCGAGGCCCTCGGCGTCGTCTCCCGCGTGGAGACCAGCGGCGAGCACACCGCCGTCGAGCGGATGGCCCCCTCCCTCCGGGAGAACCGCGACCTCGAGGCCCTCGAGGCCCAGGCCCGCATGACCGACCTCCGTCAGCTGATCCCGGCGACGAGGGAGCCCGCGCCGGCGACCCCGAGCGGGCTCAGCGACGCCGAGGTGGAGCGGATCGCGCGCCGCGTCATCCAGATGATCGGCGAGCGGATCCTCCGCGACATCGCGTGGGACGTGGTCCCCGAGATGGCCGACCGCGTCGTCCGCGAGCGGCTCGCGGAGATCGAGAACGGCTGACGACCTCGCTCCCGGGACGTTCCCGCGTGAGACCCATCTCCTGCCGTGCGTCGGCTAGACTCGGCGCCATCTTTTTATGACGACACCGCGAACCGCCGAGCTCGACAAGACCTTCGACCCCGCTTCCTTCGAGATGCGCTGGTACAGGCATCAGGAGGAGTCCGGGCAGTTCCGCCCGGAAGCGGCGGGAGACGGCGCCCTGCCGTACGCCCTCGTGATCCCGCCCCCCAACGTCACCGGGCGCCTCCACGTGGGGCACGCCCTCGGCCGGACCCTGGAGGACGTCCTGTCCCGGTGGCGCCGGATGCAGGGCCGCGCCGTCCTGTGGGTGCCCGGGGTCGACCACGCCGGCATCGCCACCCAGATGGTGGTCGAGAGGGACCTCAAGGAACGGACGGGGAAGAGCCGCCACGACCTGGGCCGGGACGAGTTCCTGAAGATTTGCCGGGAGTGGGCGGACGCCCGGCGGGGCGACATCCTGAACCAGATCCGGCGGCTCGGCTGCTCGTGCGACTTCTCGCGCGAGTACTACACCCTCGACGCGCCCCGGTCGAAGGCCGTGCGCGAGGTCTTCTGCACCCTCTACCACCAGGGGCTGGCCTACCGCGCGGAGCGGATGGTCAACTGGTGCCCGCGCTGCGCGACCGTCCTCTCGGACCTCGAGGTCAACCACGTCGAGCAGTCGGGCCACCTCTGGTCGATTGCCTACCCGCTCGAGGAGGGCTCGGGCGAGCTGGTGGTGGCCACGACCCGCCCCGAGACGATGCTCGGCGACACGGCGCTGGCCGTCCACCCGGACGACGACCGCTATCGCTCCCTCGTCGGCAAGAGGGTCCGTCTCCCGCTGACGGGCCGCACCATCCCCGTGATCGCGGACGCCATGGTCGACTCCGCGTTCGGGACGGGCGTCGTGAAGATCACGCCGGCTCACGACCCGAACGACTTCGAGGCGGGAAAGCGGCACGGCCTCGAGGAGCTCGGCGTCATCGGCTTCGACGGGAAGATGACCGCGGCTGCGGGCCCCGACTACGCCGGGCTCGACCGGTTCGAAGCGCGCAAGAAGGTCCTCCGCGACCTCGAGGCCCTGGGCCTGCGGCGGGGAGAGAAGTCGCACCTGAACGCGGTGGGCCGGTGCCAGCGCTGCGAGACGATCCTCGAGCCGCTCGTCTCGCTGCAGTGGTTCGTGAAGATCCGGCCGCTGGCCGACAAGGCGGTCGAGGCGGCCGATCGCGGCGACGTGAGGTTCACGCCCGACTCGTGGAAGAAGACGTACGACGAGTGGATGCGAAACATCCGGGACTGGTGCGTCTCGCGCCAGCTCTGGTGGGGGCACGAGATCCCGGCGTGGTACTGCGACAAGGGCCACGTGAACGTCCCGCGCCCCGGCGAGGCGGACCCCTCCGCCTGCGGCGAGTGCGGCTCGGCGAGCCTCGCGCGAGACCCGGACGTCTTCGACACCTGGTTCTCGTCGTGGCTGATGCCGCTGTCGGTCCTCGGCTGGCCCGACCGGACCGCCGACCTGAAGCGCTTCTACCCGACGGCCGTCATGGTGACCGGCTTCGACATCCTCTTCTTCTGGGTGGCGCGGATGATCATGGCGGGCTGCTGGTTCGCCGGGGACGTCCCGTTCGGCGACGTCTTCCTCCACGGCCTCGTCCGCGACGAGAAGGGCCAGAAGATGTCGAAGACGAAGGGGAACGTCGTCGATCCCCTGGAGATGTGCGACGAGTTCGGGGCGGACGCCGTCCGCTTCACGCTCGCCGTCCTGAGCGGCACCGGACGGGACCTCCCGTTCGGGAAGAGCCGCGTGGGAGGGTACCGGGCGTTCGCCACGAAGGTCTGGAACGCCGCCCGGTTCGCCATCGGGATGCTGGGCGAAGAGCGGCAGGACGCCCCGATCGATTTCGCGGCTCTCGGGACCGTCGACCGCTGGATCCTCTCCCGGCTCTCCGACTGCGCGGGGAAGGTCAACGCTTCCCTCGAGGCGTTCCGCTTCGACGAGGCGGCGAACGCGCTGTACGGCTTCTTCTGGTCCGAGTTCTGCGACGGCTACGTCGAGATGGTCAAGCCCGTACTTCGCGGCGAGACGGTCCCGGAGGCCGAGAAGGCGAGGACGCGGGCGGTCCTTCGCCTCGTGATGCTCGACTCGCTCGCCCTCCTCCACCCCTTCATGCCGTTCGTGTCGTGCGAGATCCGGGAGGCGCTCCACGGCGACGGCGGGCAGCTGCCGCTCACCCCGTTCCCGGCGGCGCGGCCGGAGTGGTCGGACCCGCTCGCGGTCGAGGTGGTCGAGACGATCCGGGCCGCGGCGACCCGGATCAGGAACCTCCGGGCGGAGCGGGGGCTTCCCCAGACGCAGACTCTCGCCACCGGCCTCGAGGTGGAGGCCGGGCCTCTCTCGGAGGCGCTCGCCAGGCACGCCTCTCTCCTCTGTCACCTCGCTCGCCTCGAGTCGGTGACCGTCGCCCCGAAGGTGGACCTGCCCGGCGCGTTCCACGACGCGATCGGCACGGTCGGGCTGGTGGTCGTCCTCCCCGCCCAGGAGCTGGGACCGGCGGAGCTGGCCAAGCTCGAGAAGGAGCTCGCGGCGGTGGAGAAGGAGGCCGAGGCGCTGAAGCGGAAGCTGGCGGACGAGAAGTTCGTCGCCCGGGCTCCGGAGGCCGTCGTCCTGAAGAACCGCGCCCAGCTCGAGGAGCTGGAGTCGCGGGGCCGGAAGCTGGCGGGGAACCTCGGCCGGGCGGGGTCGGACCGGACGTGACCGGCTCCCCCCTCGGCCCGCTCGCGCCCTTCGGGGGATGCCGGTTCGAGTGGATCGAGAACCTCGTCCTCCTCGGGTCGGTGCAGTCGACGAACGAGGTCGGGCGGGACCTCGCCGCCCGGATGCTCGCCGAGGGGAACGAGATCTTCCCGACGGTGATCTTCGCCTCGCGCCAGGAAGGGGGGCGCGGGCGTTCGGGGAGGCGCTGGGAGTCGCCCGAGGGATCCCTGGCGGTCTCGGTGCTGCTGGCGTGGCCGGAGACGCCGAGGCGCGTCCGGCTTCCGCTGGAGATCGGGATCCCGCTCTCCCGGCGGCTCTCCGAGATCTTCGGGGTGGACGTCCGGCTCAAGTGGCCGAACGACCTGATGGTCGCGGGGAAGAAGCTGGGCGGGATCCTGATCGAGACGAGACAGGGGGACGACGGAGAGGGGACGGCGGTGGTCGGCATCGGGTTGAACTCCACGACCCCGCAGGAGGTCCTCGACCGGCTGGCCCTCACCGGAGCGACGTCGCTTCTCGCCGCCGGAGCGAAGGCCGAGGAGCTGGTCGGGGATCGGCCCGTCCTCGGGCTCCTCGACGCGATCGACGCGGCGATCGGGACCGAGCTGCAGGGGCTCGAGGCCGCCTTCGCTTCCGTCAGCGCGCAGAAGGTCGGAGAGGCGATCGTCGTCCACGACGGACCGAAGCGGCTCGAGGGGACCTTCCAGGGGGTCACGGCCGACGGGTTCCTTCGCCTGAGGACCGCCTCTGGCGAGGAGATCTTCCTGTCGGGCGAGGTGGAGAGCTTCTGACCGACGACGCCGGGGAGACGCCAGAGTCGGTCGCGTACGCCACCGCCGTCGAGGAGGCGTTCATCTCCGAGCGCGGCACCCCGTTCCTGCTCTCTCCCAAGGACTGGCACCTCATCACCGGGTGGGAGGCCGCGGGCATTCCGCTCGGCACCGTCGTCCGCGCGGTCCACGACACGTTCACGAAACGGAAGGCCAGGGGCGCCCCGGGGAAGATCAGCTCCCTGGCCTACTGCGGGCTCGCCGTCGAGGAGCTCTGGGCGTTCGAGCGCCGGGGCCTGGCCGGCGGAGGGTCGGGCCGGCCCGCCGAGACGGAGCTCGACGTCCCCTCCGCGGTGCGCTCGGTCCGGGAGTCGCTCGCCTCCCGGGCCGGCGACCCGCCCCCGCAGGTGGAGGCCGGAAAGTTCGCCACCGCCCTCGACCGGGCCGTGGCGAAGGTGGACTCCGTCGTTTCCGGCGCGTCGATCGACGCCGTCGAGGAGGAGCTCTTCGCGATCGAGGAGGCCCTTCTCCGTTCGCTCCGGAAGGCGCTGACCGAGGAGGCCGCCCGGGAGCTGGCCGAGAGAGTGGAGCCCCTCCTCGCCGGGACGGAGAACCTTCCGCCGTCGGCGAGGGATCGGCTCCGGAGGGCGCTCCAGCGGCGGGAGCTGCGGGCGCTTCTCGAGCTTCCGGCCCTGTCCGTCCTGGAAGGGTGAGCCGGATTGCCGCTGGCCGGAGAGACCGTCGACCTGGTGGTGGAACGGGTGGTGCCCGGCGGGGACGGCCTCGCGAGGGCGGACGGCGCCGTCGTGCTGGTGGACGGCGGGCTTCCCGGCGACCGGCTGACGGTCCAGCTCGCGAAGGAGGGGCCGCGGCACTTCCGCGGGAGGATGCTCCGGGTCGTCGAGCCTTCCCCGCATCGGAGGCCGGAGCCGGAGGTCTGTCCGCGGGCGCTCGCGGGGGCGTGCGGAGGCTGCGACTGGCCCGCCGCGGCGCTGGAGGCGCACCGGGAGCTGAAGACGTCGATCGTGCGCGACGCCCTCCGGCGGGTCGGGAAGATCGGGGAGGACCAGCTGCCGCCGTTCGGGTGGCTCGGGTCCCCGAGGAGCTACCGGCTCCGGAACCGGCTCCACGTCGACTCGCTCGGCCGCGTCGGGTTCTTCGCCCCGAGGTCCCACGCCGTGGACCGGCTCGAACGGTGCGAGATCGTCTCGGAGGCGCTGCTCCAGAGGCTGCCGGCGATCTCGGCCGTCTTCGCCTCGGCCGCCACCAGCGGTGAGCTGGAGACCCTCGAGGGAGTCGAGGGCGGCCCGTTCGTCGGGCGGTACCGGCCCGCCTTCCCCGTCCGCGACCCCGACGGGCTCGCCCGGGCCCTTCACGGACCCCTCGACGGGATCGAGGTCCTGCTCCCCGGCGGCGAGGTGGCCGCGCGCCGGGGGGCCGGCCACGTGGACCTCTTGGTGGAGGCGATCCGGTTCAAGGTCAGCGCGGCCTCGTTCTTCCAGGGGAACCGCTTTCTCCTTCCCCCCTTCCTGGCGGAGGCGCGCCGGATGCTCCGCCTGGCGCCGTTCGGGGGCGGACGGGCGGTCGACCTCTACGCCGGAGTCGGGTTCCTGACGCGGCCCCTCCTCGAGCTGGAGTACCGGACGAGCGCCGTCGAGGTCGACCGCCATTCGAGCGGCGACCTTCACGTCAACCTCTCGGCGTGGGCGTCGGACGGGCTCGCCGGCGGGAAGGCCGTCCGGTCGTCGGCCGAGACGTTCCTCGCCAAGGAGAGGGAGGCCCCGGACGTGGTCGTCTCCGACCCGCCCCGGACCGGGATGTCGCCGGAGGTGCGAAAGGCGCTCTTCCGTCTCCGTCCGCGCTCCCTCCTCCTCGTCTCGTGCGATCCCGCCACGTTCGCGAGAGACGTGGGGGAGCTCCGGTCCACCTGGCGGCTCCGGCAGGTCACCCTGCTCGACCTCTTCCCGGGGACCCACCACGTCGAGTCGATGGCGCTCCTGGAGCGGGAGTAGCCAGGCGATGCGCCGCTCCTGGTCCCCTGACGCCGGAGCGCCGGCCCTCGCCGGAGCGGCGGCGGCCGCGGTCGGGATCGCCCTCGGAGTGTCGCTGGACCTCCCGCCGTCCCCGGCGCTGGCGGCCGCGTTCGTCGCCTGCTCGGCGGCGGCCTTTCTCGCCGGCCTCCGGAACCCCACGCGCCTCAGGGGGGCCGGCGCCCTCGGCCTGATCCTGGCCGCCGGATTCCACGGCGGGCGCGAACGGCTCCTCCTCCCGGCGCGGGAGGACGCGCGGACCGTCGGAGCGCTCCCCGACGACAACGTCGCCACGGTCGTCGGACGGATCGCGGCCCCGTGGAGCGCCAGCGGCTCGATGCGGCGGGCAGAGCTGGACGTCGACCGCGTCGAGATCGGGGGAACGCTCCTCCCCGTCCACGGACCGCTCTCCCTCGTCGTCGCGGGGACCGTGGATCCCCTGGAGGCCGCGGGGCCCGGGGATCTGGTCCGCGTGATGGGGACGCTCCGCAACCCCGACGCGGAGGCCGAGCGCCGGACCCCCTTCGCCCTCCCGATGGCCCCGCGGGTCCGGGCGAAGAGCGCTCTGCAGGTCCAGCGGCTCGCCGGTCCCGAGGGTCTCCTCGGCCCGGTCGACCGGCTCCACCGCGCGACGACGCTCCGGCTGAAGGCGAACCTGAAGGGGGGGAGCCCCGACCAGCGCAGGGCCCTCGCTCTGCTGATGTCCCTCGTCCTGGGGGAGACGGCCGACCTCCCTCCCTCCACCACCTCGGCGTTCCGGGACGGCGGCGTCGCCCACGTCCTGGCGATCTCCGGCCTCCAGATCGCGCTGCTGGCCGTCTCGCTCCACCTGCTGCTCTCCGTGTTTCCCCTGCGCCTCTGGCAGCGCGACGCGGCCGTCCTCGCCGCCACGCTCCTCTTCGCGGCCTTCGCCGGCGGCGGTGCCCCCGTGCTGCGGGCCGCCCTGATGATCGGCCTCTACCTGGGGGCCCGGCTGGTGGGACGGCCGACCTCCCCGTGGCAGGTGGTGGGGCTCTCGGCCCTGGCGCTCCTGCTGGCGCGCCCGGCCAACCTCTTCGACATCGGGTTCCTCCTGACGTACGGCGCGGTGGCGGGTCTCGCGGCGTTCGGGCCGCCGGTGGCGAGGGCCCTCGGCGCCGCCGGGCTGCGCTGGCGGCTGGTGAGGGACGCGCTCGGAGCCACGGTCGGGGCGGAAGCGGCCGTCTTCCCGATCCAGGCCTTCGTCTTCCACGTCGTCCCCTTCGTCGGCCTCCTCTCCAATCTCGTCGTCGTCCCGCTCTCCAACGTCTACCTCTTCGCGGGAATCGCCCTCTCGCCGTTCCTCCTCGTGTCGCCCTCCGCGGCGCGCCTCGCCATCCTCCCGCTGGAGCTGGGGGCGAACGGACTCCTCGCCCTCCTCGAAGGGCTCGACCGGCTCCACGCCTTCCGGTTCGTCCCGACGCCTCCCTTCTGGCTCGTCTTCGCGGTCGCCTGCCTCCTCGTCGCCGGAGCGCTCGCCCGCTCTCGCCTCCTGGCCGGGACCCTCTTGACCGCCGCCGCCCTCGGAGCGGTCTCGGTGGCGGCGCGCCCGTCCCGGCTCGCCCCGGAGGGGACGGCGGTGTTCCAGGCCCTCGACGTGGGCCAGGGAGACGCGTGGCTCCTCGTGACCTCGCGGGGGCGCGTCCTCGTGGACGGCGGCGGAAGCTACGACACGGCCTACGACTTCGGCCGGATCCGGCTGCTGCCCAAGCTGGCCGACCAGGCGGCCGTCGGCTTCGACGCCGTCATCCTCACCCACCCGCACCCCGACCACTCGCGGGGCCTCGTCGCCGTCCTCGGCCTGATCCCGGTGAAGGCTCTCTACGTCTCCAGGGGCGCCCCGCGGAACGAGTTCCTGGACGAGCTCCTGGAGGCGGCGCGGCGAAGGGGAGTCCCGGTCCGGCGCGTGGGCGCCGGAGAGCGGATCGTGGCGGCCGGCCTGGAGCTGGACGTCCTCCACCCCGGACCCGATCCGTACCCCCGGGCGGCGGAGAACAACAGCTCCCTCGTCCTCCGGCTCGCCCTCGGCTCCCGGAAGGTCCTCCTGACGGGAGACATCGAGCACCTCGTCGAGGAAGACCTCCTGGGCGCCTCCGTCCCGCTCTCGGCCGACCTGCTGAAGGTCTGTCACCACGGAAGCCGGACCTCCACGACGGAGCCGTTCCTCCGGGCCGTCTCGCCCCGCGCCGGCGTGATCGGCGTGGGACGCCACAACACCTTCGGGCACCCGAGCGCCGTGGTCCTGGAGCGTCTGCGGGCGGCGGGGGTCCGGGTCTTCCGGACGGACGTCGACGGAGACGTCGCGTTCCGGTTCGAGAACGGGCGGATGCTCCCCGTCTTTCCTGCCGCGGTGGCGGGGAGCAGGGGCTAGGTGAAGAGGCCGCGCGGGATCCTCGCCATCGTCGGCGCGACCGCGACCGGGAAGAGCTCCCTCGCGGTGGAGGTCGCCCTCCGCCTGGGGGGCGAGATCATCTCGGCCGACGCGTTCTCGGTCTATCGCGGGATGGACGCAGGGACCGCGAAGCCGTCGAGGGAAGAGCGGGGGAGAGTCTGCCACCACTTGGTCGACGTGATGGACCCGCGCGAGCCGTTCAGCGCCGGGGAATTCAGCCGCCTGGCCCGAGAGGCCGCGCTGGAGATCCTGGAACGGGGGCGGCTCCCCATCCTCTGCGGCGGGACCGGCTTCTACGTCAGGACCTTCTTCGACGGCCTCTTCGTGGGACCCACCCGCGACGAGCCGCTGAGGCAGGCGCTGGAAGCCGTGGCGCGCCGCCGGCCCGGGCACCTCAAGCGGATGATCGACCTGCTCGACCCGGAGAGCGGAGGGAAGATCCTCGCCAACGACGCCGCCCGCGCGATCCGCTACCTGGAGATCTCGATCCTGACCGGCAAGGTCCCGTCCGACCTCTTTCGTCAGTTTCCGGGGAAGCGCTGGGAATTGCCCTCCCGGAAAGTGCTCCTCGTCTTGCCGCGGGTTCGCCTGTATGAAAGAATCACCGAGCGGTTCCGCGACACCATGTCCGTCGGTCTCCCTCTCGAGGTGGGGGAGCTTCTGGAGAATGGTCTTCCGGTGACGGCCCCGGGAATGAACGCCATCGGATACCGGGAGACGGTCGATCTCGTCGAGGGCCGGATCGACCGGAAGGAATGGGAGGAGAGGGTCGTCGGGGCGACACGGAGGTTCGCCAAGCGGCAGGAAACGTGGTTCCGCCGGGAGCCGGATCTCATCCGGGTCGATGCGGCAAGAGAGGACCTGATCGATTTCGTGCTCGCCGAGAGCGAGCCGCTATTTTCATGAGGGAAGAGGAGAGAGATGAACGGCAAACCTCCCATCAATGTGCAGGACGGCTTTTTCTACCTGCTCCGCAAGGACAACACGCTCGTCGAGGTGACTCTCCTCTCCGAGCGGAAGAAGATCGGCAGGATCCGGCGGTTCGACAAGTACGCGTTGGTGCTCGAGGTCGACGGACGCGAGGAGATGGTTTACAAGCACGCGGTCGCGTCCGTGGCCACGGTCGCGGTGGCGGCCCCCCCGGCGCCCGTCCGTCCCCCGGTCGCCTGAGCCGGAGGGCTTCGCTCCCGGCGTGAAGGTCCTCGCCGCGCGCAGCCGGTTCGCTTCGGGAATCGGGCTCGCGCTCCTCGTCGTGGCCGGCCTCTCCTCCTGCGGGGGGCCGGTCGCCTCCACCGCCTCGATACCGGGGGCGGGCCAGGCGGAGGCCTTTGCCTTTCGTGACCCGCGAGCCGGGGCCCCGGCGGACCTCCTCTCGCGCCCCGAGCAGGAATTGCTCGACGAAGGGCTCGCGGCCCTGCGCGCAGGGGCGGTGCCGAAAGCAATCAAGCTGTTCCGGAAAGGCGACACGCGGGCTCCCGGGGGGGCGTTCCGTCTCGGCCTGGCGTACGCCGCCCTCGTCGAGGGAAAGACGGAAGAGGCCGAGGCGCTGCTGGCCCCCCTCGTCGCGGGGCCGCGGGCGCTGCCCGCCGCGGTCGAGGCCATGGCCGACCTGGACGCCTCCCTCGAACGATGGCGCGACGCGACCCTCCGCTATCGCTCGGCGGCGAGGCTGCTCCCCGGAGACGCCCGGATCGCCGCGCGTCTCGGGACCGCCGTCGAGGCGTACACCGACGGGCTGAGGGAGGACGCGCAGGCGTCCCTGGCGGCCGGCAATCTGGACGAGGCGCGCCGCCACGGCCTCGCCCTCGTGGACGTCGCGCCCTCGAGCCCGGAGGGTTACGCGGTTCTCGCGAGGACCGCGGAGGCGGGGGGAAAACCCGACGACGCGTGGACCTGGGCCGCGCGGGCCAGGGCCCTCGGGGCTCACGATGCGGACTGGCGGAAGTTCCAGGCGTCCCTCGCGATGAAGACCCGGAGGTACGGCGAGGCGGTCGACCTCTACGCCGAGCTGGCCGCGTCGGACCCCACGTTCGAGGGGAACGCCGAGGAAGCTCGCTTCGAGTTCCGGATCGGGAACCTCCCGGGGGGCGCCCGAAAGGCGGCGCTCTCTCCCCGGTTGACGCGCGCCCAGCTGGCGGCCCTGCTCTGGTGGGCGGTCCCGGAGGTGCGCGAGACGAACACGCCGGCCGTCCCCGACGTCGCGACGGACGTGGTGGATCACGCCGAGCGGCAGGCGGTCGTGAGGGTCATCGGGCTCGGCTTCCTGACCGTGAACCGGGAGACCCACCAGGTCCGGGTGGACGCGCAGGTCTCGCGAGGGGAGTTCGCCGGCGTCCTGAAACGGCTCGCCCAGCTCGTCGGACAGGGAGCGCGGCCCGTGCGCTGTCTTTCGGGCGATTCGGGTACCGGGGCCCTGGCGGCATGCGGCATACTCCCCGAGTCCAAATCCAGGACCGTGTCGGGAAAGGAAGCCCTGCGAGCGATCGATCGGACCGCCCGGATGGCCCGGGAAGGAGGAAGCTGATGAAAGTAGCGGACCTGTTTGCCCGAGCGGCTCTCTTCGCGAGCCTGACGGACTCCGAGCGAGCCGTGATCGCCGAGGTCGCCACGCTCCGATCCTGCCGGCGCGGAGAGCGGATCGTCTCCCAGGGCGAGACGGGCGACGCCTTCTTCGTCATCGTCAAGGGCCGCGTCTCCGTCTCCGTCTCCTCGCCCGAGGGGCGGGAGGTGGTCCTGTCCACACTCGGCGAAGGAGAGCACTTCGGGGAGATGGCCCTCCTCGAGGACGCCCCCCGTTCGGCGTCCGTCACGGCGTCCGAGCGGACCGACATCCTGATCCTGACCCGCTCGGCGTTCTTCTCGCTCCTGCGCCGCAATTTCCTCCTGACCCGGTCCCTCCTCCTGTCTCTCTCCCGGAGGCTCCGGCACGCCGACTCCACGATCGAGGGGCTGGCCTCTCTCGACGTGAAGGGGCGGCTGGCGAAGTATTTCTGCGACCTGGCCGCCTCCCGGGGGAGGACCGCGGGGGGAGGCTGGGTCGTGATCTACCGCCCTTCGCAGCGCGAGATCGCCGACACGATCGGCTCGAGCCGGGAGACCGTCTCCCGGACGATGGCGCAGCTCACCCGCGAGAGCCTCCTCGTGCCGAAGGGAAAGCTCGTCTATGTGAAGCTCTCGGGCACGGAGACCGGTGTGGCGCCGGCCCCGGCCAGCGAGCTGGCCACGACGACGTAGGGGAGGGCCTCCCTTCGCCGATGAACCTCAGGCCCTGGACCCTCCCAAATTTCCTCACGCTGTCGCGGCTCGCGGCGCTGCCGTTCCTGATCGTGTCGATCCTCCAGGGGCGTCACGGCACGGCGCTCGTGATCTTCCTCGTCGCCTCCATCACCGACATCGTGGACGGTTACCTCGCGCGGCACTTCGCCATGGCGTCCCCCCTGGGGGCCTACCTGGACCCGATCGCCGACAAGCTCTTCCTCGTCTCGACGTTCGTCGTCTTCACGATGCCGTCGACTCCCTCCACGATCCACATCCCCGTCTGGCTCCTGGTCATCACCATCTTCCGGGACGTCTTCATCGTCGTCATCGCGCTTCTCATGTTCCTCTCGATGAACGAGCGCTCCTTCCCGCCCTCGCCCCTCGGGAAGGCCACGACGTTCTTCGAGATCGCCACCGTCGTCGCGATCCTCCTCAACAACGTCGACCGGATGCCGTCGTGGGTCGCGGTCACCGGGTTCTGGGTCGTGGCGGCCTGCACGGTCGGCTCCGGTGCGCACTACATCTGGCGCGTGACGAAGGGAAACGGCAAGGGAGCCCCGGAGCCCCGGAGCGCCGGAGCCCCGACTCCCTCTTGACGAAGGGCCTGGCTTCCGATAAAACTCCCACTCCCAGCGAGCGGGCGTAGCTCAGTTGGTAGAGCGTCAGCTTCCCAAGCTGGATGTCGTGGGTTCGAACCCCATTGCCCGCTCCATTACAAACCACTCACCCGCAAGGGTTTCCGGCGCTCTCATCGAAGGGCGCCGGTTCCGGTTTTTTTGGCCGAGGACATTTTCGCGGACATTCGATCCAGGGCCGCCTTCATGCCTGGGGCGGGGCCGCGCTGCTCTCTGTAGCGGCCTCCTGGCCGGCCGCGTGGGGCCCGTAGCCTCGGTCTGCGCGAGTTGCTCCGCCGGCCGATCCCCATGGAAGTCCGACGCATCCGGCAAGGTCGAAGCCCTTCACAGGAACAGCCTCTTCAGGACCCCCGTGTGTACCAGGCTCTCGAACTGGCACGAGAGGGCCTCGGTGATCGTGGCGTTGTCGAGGAGGAGGCCGGCCTCGATATTCCTTTCACGGGCCGCCTCGGTGAAGTTCGCCGAGGTGACGAAGACGCAGCGGTCGTCGGCCACGATGCACTTCGCGTGAAGGGCGCTCCGCTCGGCGGAATTCGGCGCGAGCGAGCGCGGGTCGTAATAGACCTCGGGCACGGCGTCCCAGGGCCAGTCCTTCTTGCGGACGGTCTTCAGGAAGTTCCTCGTGATGGTCGAGTCGTCGTCGCTCGTGGCCGACGGCCGCATCACGTTCAGAATTTGCCAGCTCGGTGGCAAGGGCGTCGGCGTCCGCCCCCGGGGACGTGCCAGGCCAGGCCGGTTCGCGAGTCGCCCGAGACGATCCTCGAGACCTACAACGCCGAGCTCTTCGATTTCTACGAAGCGGCGGGAGGAGATCTGACCAGCCGTCACGCGCTCGGTCGGATGCTCGGGGAGAACGGATCAAACCGGCCTGCGTACGGATGGGCCCGGCGCAGGAACTCCGAGCCTCGCGTCGCTCACGAGCTGGCGGTGGTCCTTCGGATAGCCGCCAGAAAGGAGAGCGCGCGCACCGTAGCTCTCCTGTTGTGGGCGGGTGCGGACCCCCGCGCTCGTGCCGCATACGTCGAATCGTCCTCTTCCTGGCGAAGGGGAGAGGACGACCTGGAGGAGGACGATTACGAGGATGGGGGATCGGCGATCTCTGACGCCGTCGAGGGCGGCCTGGGGAAGCTACTCCTTCGACTGCGGCCGGATCCGGCGCTGGACGATTTCGACCACATCTGGAAGTCCGTCCGGGATGTCGAGTCGATAGAGATCCTGGCCGGGATCCAGCTTCCCACCGACTGGTCACCAGCCCTCTACTGGAATCTGGAGAGGGCGCTCTCGGAGTACGGCAATGCACCCGAGGTCCGCCGCAGGGTCGATCGCATGCTGGCGCCAGGCGCGCGGCTGACTTTCTTCGACCGGGACCGGGAGCAGCTGCGCTCGCTCCGCCGATCGCTCCTTCGTGGAAAGGATGAATCCACCGTTCGGTGGGCTCTTCAGCTGTTGCGGCAGCCTGACCGATGTTCCCCCGAGGTCTTTTTCGGTCTGACCAGGACGACCGCGATCCGGAAGCTCTCCGCGGCGCTTCACGTGCCACTGGTGTCGATCCGTTCCAGGGTAATCCTCTGACACTGAAGTAGGACAAAGCCTTCACGCCACTGGACACCTTCTTTGTGTCCGAAGAGGTGCCGTTCGGTAGGGGCGGTGAACAGGAACCCCTCGGACGCCATCTGTCCCGCCCGGCGGAAGATCCTGGTACGGAAGGGGATCGCGACGAAGTGATCCATCAGGACTATTCCGGAAGGATTTCGGGACCACTATCGTGAGGGGGAAGCGGATTCGAGCGCCTCTCGAGCCGTCATTCCTGGAGGAACGATGGAAGCTGAGGGTGTAGTGCCGCCCACGGGTGGAGACCTGGAAATTGGCGTCGATTTCGCCGCTACGGCGAACTACGCCATGCAACAGAACGACATCCCGCTGGTGCGCAGCGTCACTCTCACAAACCGGAGTTCCCGGGCTCTTCAGGGCCTGAGGCTCCGCCTCTGGGCTGACCCCTCAATCATCGATCCCGAGGACCGGATCGTGGAGGCGATTGATCCCGGAAAAGACCTCGTCATCCGCGGCCTTCGCCCGCGCCTGCTGCGAAAGGCCCTCGTCGCCCTGACCGAGCGGGAAGTGGGGCAGCTCCACGTCGAGGTGTGGTCCGGCACGACGGTCCTGGCGACCCGGAACGAGCCGATCGCGGTCTTCGCCTTCAACGAGTGGATCGCGTCTCCTTCCCTTCCGGAGCTGACGGCGGCCTTCGTCATGCCGAACGACCCGGCGATCGAGACGATTCTCGGCACGGCGCGCCAGGTCCTCACCCGGGACGGGGACCGGGATGCGTCCCTGTCGGGCTACCAGTCCGGCGACCCTCGCAAGGCCTGGAGCATGGCGGCGGCCATCTATCAGGCGATCGCGTCCCTGGGCCTCGGCTACATCGTGCCGCCGGCCAGCTTCGAGAAGACGGGGCAGAAGGTCAGGACCCCGGGCCAGATTCTCGACGCACGTCTCGCAACGTGCCTGGATCTCACGTTCCTCTACGCCGCCTGCTGCGAGCAAGCGGGATTGAATCCGCTCGTGACGCTCCTCGACGGGCATGCGTTTGGAGGTCTCTGGCTCGTTCCGGAACGGCTCTTGTCGGCGGCGACCGACGACGCTGCCCTCCTCCGGAAGCGGATCGACCTGCACGAGATGCTGGCCGTGGAGCTGACGGGCCTGTGCCACCATCCGCCGCTTCCGTTCGCCCAGGCCATCGACGAGGCCAGGAGAAGACTCACCGACGACGCCTCCTTCGTGAGATCGCTGGACGTCGGAATGGCTCGCGCCGCTGGGATTCGGCCGGTGCCCATCTCGGCGCGGATCGAGGAGGAGCCTCGTTTGACCGCTTCCGTGACGGTCGCGGAGGCTCCGGTGTCCGTCCCCTCCGGCTGGCGCCTCCCGGACGCCTTTCCGGAGGCCGGTGCCGGAAGAGGCGCGCCCGCCGAGGCGCCTGGGCGCCGGCTGGACCGGTGGAAACATCGCCTCCTGGACCTGACGCTCCGCAACCGGCTCCTGAACTTCAAGGAGTCGAAGAAGGCCATTCCCATCGCCTGCCCGGACCTGGCGAAGCTCGAGGACGGCCTCGCGGACGGCAAGGAATTCCGCCTTCTGCCGAATGCGGCCGTGGGGGAGGCCGAGGATCCCCGGAATCCCGCCCTGTTCCGGGAGCGTACCGGGCAGGATGCCGCGGCGGAGTTCCTCATGCAGGAACTGGCCCGGAAGCGGATCCACTCCTCTCTTTCCCAGAAGGATCTCGACGTCCGGCTGATCGAGGTCGACCGGGCTGCTCGGCTCTCGCTGGAGGAAGGGGGAGCCAACACCCTGTTCCTCGCCCTGGGCTTCCTCCGCTGGTACGAGGACGACAGCAGTGAACAGGAGCTGAAGGCGCCGATCCTCCTCGTCCCCATGCGGATCGAGCGGTCCAGCCTTCGGGACGGATTCCGCCTGCGGCAGGCGGACGAGGACTCGCGGATCAACGTGACCCTCCTGAAGCGCCTCGAACAGCATGGGATCGTCATCCGAGACCTCGATCCGCTTCCCGAGGACGAGAGCGGCCTCGACGTGCCGAAGATCCTGGGGCGCATCCGGGCGGCCGTGAAGGAACAGCGGCGATGGGACGTCCTCGACGAGGCGGTGCTCTGCACGCTGACGTTCACGAAGTTCCTGATGTGGGTGGACCTGGAGCAGAACGCGGCCGTCCTGAAACGGAACGACGTGGTGCGGCACCTGGTCGAGACCCCCTTCCTTCCTTTCCAGCAGGCGCCGTTTCCCGACGAACGAACGCTCGACGAGGTCCTGCGGCCCTCCGAGACGTGGTGTCCGGTGGACGCCGACTCGTCGCAGCTCGCGGCAGTTCTCTCGTCCGCGGGCGGGCGTAGCTTCGTGCTGCAGGGCCCGCCGGGAACGGGAAAGTCCCAGACGATCACCAATCTCATCGGCCACGAGCTGGCGCTGGGCCATCGCGTTCTCTTCGTGTCCGAGAAGATGGCGGCTCTCAACGTCGTCCACTCCCGGCTCGCGAAGGTGGGCCTGGGGCCCTTCTGCCTGGAGGCGCATTCGACCAAGGCCAGCAAGGACGGCCTGAGGGGCCAATTGAAGGAGGTCCTGGAGATCCCCGAGGAGAAGGGGGGCGCCGAGTGGCAGGTCGAGGCCCGCCGTCTCGAGGAACTTCGCCGGGAGCTGAACGTTTACGTGCGGGGCCTTCACGAGGAGCGGCCGTCAGGCAAGACAGCCTTTCAGGCGATAGGCACGATGATCGAGCACCGGGACGTGCCGGAGGTGCATCTCGACCTCGGAGCGCTGGAGGCCGTCGATCGGGAGCGACTGTCCAGGATGACCTCGGCGGTCGCGACGCTGGGGCAGATGGCGGAGGAGGCTGCTCCTTCCGCGGCCAACCCCCTTCGGGCCGCCCGCGTGAGGCAGTGGCGGCTCTCCCTGCCACGAGAAACGATCGCCGCGGCCGGCGAGGTGAAGATCGCCGCTGGGAAGCTGGGGGACGCCTCCCGGGGACCGATGGAGATGCTGGGGCTTCCAGCGGAAAGCAGTTTCCGCGATGACCTGATCCTGGCCCTCGGGCTTCTCGACCTCCTCCGAACGTCACCCTCGCCGTCGGTGGCGATGCTGACGGAGGGCGGATGGAGCGAGAAGAAGGCCGCCCTCGAATCGTGGATCGCCCGGGGCCGGGCACGGGACGTGGCGAGAACGAACTTGCTGCTGGAGTGGACCGATTCCTTCCTGGACGCCGACCACTCCTCCCTGCTGGCTCTCCTGTCCGAGGCGAAGGGGTCCTGGGTCCTCAAGCGGTGGCTCCTCCATCGGCGTGCGAGGAAGGGCCTCGTGGCGTACCGCAGGAACGGGAACCCACCCGATCTGGAGAACGCCGAGCGCGATCTGGACGTCGG
>CAIMWE010000176.1 GCA_903845115.1 uncultured Acidobacteriota bacterium
ATCCAGGCGTTCGGCGAAGTGCGTGCTCCGGGGACGTTTCCCGTTGCGGCCGTCCCCTTGGTCCCGTAAACCCCCAGCTGGTTGATGGTGTTCGAACCGGAGACCCAGGTCCAGTAGGCGCCGTCCCACTTCCAGACGTCGTTCAGCACCCCGATCGAGCCCGAGGTTCCGTAGCCGAACCCTCCCATCAGCCAGAGGTTCTCGCTCGAATCCTTCCACGCGGCGAAGGCCTTTCGCCCCCCGGGGACGTTGCCGGACGCCCCCGTCCCCTGCGTCCCGTAGACGCCGGTGCGGTTCGTCGACTGCGTGCCCCCCTTCCAGGTCCAGGCGGTGCCGTCCCACTTCCAGACGTCGTTGTACAAGTAGTTCGTGGAGGACTTCTGGTTCATTCCACCGAAGAGCCAGAGGCCGCCGCCCGAGTCGCCCCAGAGGGCTGCGCCGGCGCGGCTGCCGGGCTGCGCCGAGCTTCCGCTGTAGACCGGGTCGGACTGAGCCCCGGTCGTCCCGCCCCACCAGGCCCACTGGCCCAGGGTCACGTCGTACTTCCAGAGGTCCCCTTCGAAGAAGAAGGTCGACATTCCGCCGTAGAGCCAGAAGTTCCCGCTCGCGTCCGTCGTCGCGCCGGCCTGCCACCGCGGCCCCGGCGTGAAGGTGGGGCCGGACTCGCCCTTGCTGCCCTTGACGGCCCCCCGGCTCGAGTACGCGTCCGACCCGGAAACCCACGTCCACTTCAGCGTGGTCGGCTCGAGCTTCCAGAGGTCGTCGACGACGTAGGTGCTGGGGCTCGACCCCCAGGTCCAGCCGCCGAAGAGCCAGAAGTTCCCGTCTGCGTCGCGCCAGTACGCAGCGTTCGAGCGCGCCCTAGGGATGTACGTCGTGTCCCCCTGGCCCGCGGTCCCCTTGGTGCCCGCTCCGTTGGAGGTCGAGAGTCCACCCATCCAGGCCCACTGGCCGAGGTCCCGGTCGAACTTCCAGAGGTCGTTCAGGTATCCGGAGGCCGACGCGGCATACCCACTTCCGCCGAAGAGCCAGAGGTTCCCGGACCCGTCCGTCCAGCTGCAGGCTCCGTCGCGCGCGCCGGGGGTATTCAGGGCTTCCGGAGTCTCGAGGGTCCCGTACGTACCGTACTGCCTCACCGTGTCCGCCCCGCTCACCCAGGTCCACTGGCCGGGGGACGTGCCGGCCAGGGCGGCACCGTCCGGCAGGAGGAAGAGCGCCGCCGCGAGGAGCGCGGCCCAGGTGGTGCGGCCGGCTCTCCGGGTTGTACCGGTCCCGATCGCCAGTGTTTCGACAGGCACCGCAGGCATGCCGTTCATGGTCTCTCCCATCTCGAAAATCCCCGACCGAATCTCGGCCCCTGGCCGCCCTGGTAGCCGCCGACCGCCAGCGCGGCGGCAGCATTTTGCCGGACCAGCCTAGAGTAGCAGTCCGCGCGGCGCTGTCGGAGGTTCACTGACGTTCTTGTAAGATATTAGGGCACGTCGGAAGAGCGACGCGACACGCCGGAACGACGAGAGGAGTCGAGATGAACAAGGCCGCCGTCATGTTGTCGGGTCTGCTGGTGCTCCTGGCCCTTCCCGTCGCCGCGCAGCAAAAGGACGACCCGAAGTGCAAGGACCACCCGTTCTTCACCCGGATGCCGAACTCCTGGATCCACGGCTGCACGCAGAAGGAGTTCGATGCGTACGCCTTCCAGCTGGGCAAGGGGAAGACGGAGCGGGTCGAAGGAAAGTACTGGGAGGTCACTTACTACCCGCAGGCGTCTGTCAAGGAGAAGCCGAGCGAGCTCCAGATCCTCCGGAACTTCGAGAACGCCGTCCTGAAGCAGGGCGGGACGGTGGTCTCCACGGAGAAGTCGAGGGAGACGTTCCGCCTGACGAAGGACGGCAAGGAAGCGTGGATCGAGGTCTGGGCCGAGTTCACCGGGAAATATGGCTTCAAGATCGTCGAGAAGCAGGCGATGGTGCAGGACATCGTCGCCAACGCCGACGCCTTCTCGAGCGACATCCGGTCGACCGGGCACGTCGCGATCTACGGCATCTACTTCGACACCGCGAAGTGGGACATCAAGCCCGAATCCGCCCAGGCGATCGGGGAGATCGCCAAGCTCCTGAAGGGCGACGCGACGCTGAAAGTCTTCGTCGTGGGCCACACCGACTCGACAGGGGGGGTGGACTCGAACCTGAAGCTCTCGCAGAGCCGGGCGGAATCGGTCGTCCAGGCGCTGGTCAAAGAGCACGGCATCGCAGCCGCCCGGCTGAGGGGGTTCGGCGTCGGGCCGTTCGCGCCGGTGGCTTCGAACGACACGGACGAGGGAAGGGCGAAGAACCGCAGGGTGGAGCTGGTCAAGCAGTAGGTCCCTGGCTGCTAACATCCGGGGCCTTGGCGGCCCGCCGCAGACCGCCTCCGGCCGTCGCCGGAGGCTCTCGCCGCCGACCCTCGGCCTCCCGGAAGGAACCCTCATGACCGACCCCCGTCCGATGCACCTCGCGACCCGGATCATCCACGCCGGCCAGCACCCCGATCCCGCGACCGGCGCCGTCTCGACGCCGATCTACCAGACGTCGACCTTCGCGTTCCGGGACGCGGACGAGGGGGCGGCCCGCTTCCTCGGGAAGGACCCGGGCTACAAGTACACCCGCCTGGGGAACCCCACGGTGGCGGCCCTGGAAGAGTGCGTGGCGACGCTGGAGGGGGGCTGCGGGGCGCTCGGCGCGGCGACCGGGATGGCGGCCATCAACGCCGTCTACCTGACCTTCCTCGGGCAGGGGGCGCACGTGGTCGGGACCGACTCGGTCTACGGCCCTTCCCGCCTCGTCCTGGAGAACGAGTACTCCCGGTTCGGGGTCGCCTCGTCGTGGGTCGACTCCTCCCGGCCGGCGCTGGTGGAGGCCGCCATGCGGCCCGAGACCCGGATGGTCTACATCGAGTCGCCGGCGAACCCGACGATGAAGCTCTCGGACCTCCGGGCCTGCGCCGACATCGCCCACGCGGGTGGGGCGCTCCTCGTCGTCGACAACACCTTCGCTTCGCCCGTGCTCCAGAGGCCGCTGGAGATGGGGGCCGACGTGGTGGTCCACAGCCTGACGAAGTTCCTGAACGGGCACACCGACGTCGTGGGAGGCGTGATCGTCGCGAAGCGGCGCGAGCACCTCGACCGGCTGAAGAAGGTCCACTACGCCATGGGCGGGACGATGGACCCGCACCAGGCGTGGCTGATCCTCCGCGGCATCAAGACGCTCGGCCTCCGGATGGAGAAGGCGCAGGCGAACGCCCTGGAAGTGGCGCGCTTCCTCGAGGGGCACCCCGCCATCGCGTGGGTCCTCCACCCCGGCCTCCCGAGCCACCCGCAGCACGACCTGGCGAGGCGGCAGATGGACGGTCCGGGCGCAGTTTTCTCGTTCGGCGTGAAGGGCGGGCTCGAGGCCGGCAAGGCCCTGATCAACGGCCTGAAGCTGGCGACGCTGGCGGTCAGCCTCGGCGGAGTCGAGACGCTCGTGGAGCACCCGGCGTCGATGACGCACACCAGCATGCCGAGGGCCGAGCGGGAGGCCGCCGGGATCTCGGACGACCTCGTCCGCCTGGCCGTCGGGTGCGAGGACGTGCGGGACCTGATCGCGGACCTCGACCAGGCGCTCGCGGTGGCGGCGGCCGCGGAGGGAGCGGTGCCGGCCGGCGCCGGGGCCGTCCGCACGTGAGCGATCGAGGCGTCCCGGCGGGCCTTTCCCACGAGGAGGCCGCCCGGCGCTTCCTGGCCGACGGCCCTAACGAGCTTCCTTCCTCCAAGAAGCGGGGGCCTCTCCACATCGCGTTCGAGGTGGTCCGGGAGCCGATGTTCCTGCTCCTCATCGCCTGCGGCTCCCTCTACCTGGTCCTCGGCGACGTCGGGGAGGCGCTCCTCCTCCTCGGATTCGTCTTCGTGGTCGTCGGCATCACGTTCTTCCAGGAGAGGAAGACCGAGCGCGCGCTGGAAGCGCTTCGCGACCTGTCGAGCCCCCGGGCGCTGGTCGTCCGGTCTGGCGAGAAGAAGCGGATCGCTGGGCGCGAGGTGGTCCCCGGGGACGTCCTGTTGCTCCAGGAGGGGGACAGGGTCCCGGCGGACGCGGTCGTCCTCTCGGAGACGAACCTCTCGGTCGACGAGTCCCTCCTGACGGGGGAGTCGGTCCCCGTGTCGAAGGCAGCGGCCGAAGGTCCCCTCGAAACGGCCCGGCCCGGCGGCGACGGCACCCCGTTCGTCTTCTCCGGCACGCTGGTCGTCCAGGGACAGGGGATCGCGGAGGTCCGGTCGACCGGTCCCCGAACGGAGATGGGGAAGATCGGCAAGGCGCTGGCGGTCCTGGAGGTCGAGAGCTCCCCGCTGCAGCTGGAGACCGCGAGGCTCGTCAAGCTCTTCGCCGCCATCGGGCTCGGCCTCTGCGCGACGGTCGTCGTCGTCTTCGGGCTCACGCGCGGGGACTGGGTGAAAGGCCTGCTGGCGGGCCTCACCCTCGGGATGGCGATGCTCCCCGAGGAGTTCCCGGTCGTCCTGACGATCTTCCTCGCCCTCGGCGCCTGGCGGATCTCGAAGCGCAACGTCCTGACGCGGAGGATCCCCGCGGTCGAGACTCTCGGCTCGACGACGGTCCTCTGCGTCGACAAGACCGGCACGCTGACGTTGAACCGGATGTCGATCGCCGACCTCGCCGTCGGGGACGAGTTCCTGAACGTGGACGCGAAAGGGACGTCGCTCCCGGAGGCGTTCCACCCCGTCGTCGAGTTCGCGATCCTCGCGAGCCCCGCGGACCCTTTCGACCCTATGGAGAAGGCGATGCGGGAGCTGGGGGAGAGGACCCTGGCCTCCACGGAGCACCTCCACCGGGACTGGGTGCTCCAGCGCGAGTACCCGCTCTCGAAGGAGCTCCTCGCCATGTCGCGGGTCTGGCGCTCGCCGGACGAAAACGAGTTCGTCATCGCGTCGAAGGGGGCTCCGGAGGCGATCGCGGACCTCTGTCACCTCAGCGCGGAGGAGCGGGCGGCACTGGACGTCCGGGTCAATTCCCTTGCCGCGACGGGGCGCCGGGTCCTCGGTGTGGCCAAGGCCATGTTCCGAAAGGGAGACGACCTCCCGGGCGAGCAGCACGATTTCGACTTCCGGTTCCTCGGTCTCCTGGGCCTCGCCGACCCTGTCCGGCCGGGCGTTCCGGAGGCCGTCGCGGACTGCCGCCGGGCCGGCATCCGCGTCCTCATGATCACCGGTGACTACCCGGGCACCGCCCAGAGCATCGGCAGGGAGATCGGGCTTCCCAACGCGTCCGACGTCATCACCGGACCCGAGCTCGAGGCGATGAGCGACGAGGAGCTCGGCCGCCGGGTGAAGACCGTCCACCTGTTCGCGAGGATGGTCCCCGAGCAGAAACTGAGGCTCGTCCAGGCGCTGAAGGCCGGGGGCGAGGTGGTGGCGATGACGGGCGACGGGGTGAACGACGCCCCGGCGCTGAAGGCCGCCCACATAGGGATCGCGATGGGCGGGAGGGGAACCGACGTGGCGCGGGAGGCGTCGTCCCTCGTCCTCCTCGACGACGCCTTCGAGTCGATCGTCCAGGCGGTGAGGACGGGCCGCCGGGTCTTCGACAACCTCAAGAAGGCGATGCTCTACATCTTCGTCGTCCACGTGCCGATCGCCGGGCTGTCGCTCGTCCCGGTGCTGCTGGGGTGGCCCCTCGTCCTCCTCCCGATCCACGTCGTCTTCCTCGAGCTGATCATCGACCCGGCCTGCACGCTCGTCTTCGAGGCCGAGGCGGACGAGGGGAACGTGATGGACCGCCCGCCGAAGGCGCTCCTCGAGCCGCTCTTCGGGACGCGGAGCCTCGTGGTCGGGCTCGTCCAGGGCGGGGCCGTCCTCGCCGCGCAGCTGGCCCTCTTCGCCTGGGCCCTCCCGGCGATCGGGGAAGCGGGCGCCCGGGCGGCCGTCTTCACGACGATGGTCGTCTCGAACCTCGGCCTGATCCTCCTCAGCCGGGCGGGGACGAGGTCCCTCCTCGACACGATCCGGACCCCGAACCGTCCCCACGCGTGGGTTTCCGGCGGCGCGCTGCTGTTCCTCGCCCTCGGCCTGTCGGTTCCCCCGCTCCGCGATCTCTTCTCGTTCGCGGCGCTCGCGCCCGGGATCCTCGCGCTCGCCGTCGGCGCCGCGCTCGCCAGCCTGGCGGTGGCCGGCGTCGCCCGGAAGTGGAAGGCCGCGTGACCGCCGGGGCCGGCGCCGCCGGCGGATCCGCCCGCCGCAGCCGCTGATCGGGCACAATCGGCGCATGGGAACCCTGAACGTCCACCTCCCCTGGGGCGATACGGAGATCGACTCCGGCACGACGGCGGGCGAGGTCCTCCTCGCGGCGCCCACATCGCCCGGCGAGATCGTCGCGGCGCTCGTGAACTGCCGGATCGTCGGCCTCGACTTTCCGATCGAGTCCCCGTCCCTTCTCGAGCCGGTCCTCTCCAGCTCCCTCGAGGGGGAGGAGGTCGTCCGGCGGACCGCCACGCTGCTCCTCCACGCCGTCTGCAAGCGCCTCTACCCGAAGGCGCGGCTACAGGTGGGGCAGAGCCTCCGGGGCGGCTACCACTACACCGTCACCGGAGAGTATCCGCCGCTGGAGGAGATGGCGGAGGCCCTCACGGCGGCGTTCCAGGCGGAGGCGGAGGCGGGGCGGCAGATCGCCCGCCAGGATTGCAACATCGACGCCGCGACGCTCCTGTTCCTGGTGGACCATCCCGAAAAGGCCGAGCTCCTCCGGGTCTGGCCGACGCACCGGGTACCGCTCGTCCGGTGCCTCGACTTCACCGACATCCGGCACGGCGCCTACCCGTTCAATGCCCGCTGCGTCCGGGGCTTCCACGTGGAGGCTTACGCCCCCGGGCTGATCCTCGCGTTCGAGGCGGCGCACGAGACGCGGGGCGAGGGAAACGGTCATGGGACCGTCCTGTTCCGAGCCTACAGCGAGACCCGTCGCTGGAACGAGACGGTGGGGATCTCGACCATCTCCGACCTCAACGGGCACGCACTGAACGATTCGATCCGGCAGGTGATCCAGATCGCCGAGGGCCAGCACGAGAAGAAGATCGCCGAGCTGGCGGACCGGATCGCGGAGCGGCGGGGGGCATGCCGCGTCGTCTGCGTCGCGGGCCCCTCGTCGTCCGGGAAGACGACGTTCGTGAAGAGGCTCTCCATCCAGCTCCAGGTGAACGGCATCATCCCGAGCGCCCTGTCGCTGGACGACTACTACGTCAACCGGCTCGACACGCCGCGCGACGCGGAAGGCGAGCTGGACTACGAGGCGCTGGAGGCGATCGACCTGCAGCTCTTCCGGGAGCACCTCCGGGCGCTGGTCGCCGGCGGGAAGGTCCTCTCTCCCGTCTACGACTTCAAGACGGGGGAGCGGAGGCAGGAGTCGGCCTGGCGGCCCAGGGAACTCCGCGACAACGAGGTCCTGCTGATCGAGGGGATCCACGGCCTGAACCCGTCGCTGACGGAGGGGATTCCGGACGCGTCCCGGTTCCGGATCTTCATCAACGCCCTCACGCAGCTCTCGATCGACCACCACAACCGGATCCGGACGAGCGACAGCCGGCTGGTCCGGAGGATCGTGCGCGACCGCCGCTACCGGAACATCACGGCCGCCGAGACGATCCGCCGCTGGCCGAAGGTGCGGGAGGGCGAGGAGAAGCACATCTTCCCGTTCCAGGAGAACTGCGACGCGATGTTCAACTCGGCCCTCGCGTACGAGACGGCTGTCCTGAAGAACTTCGCCGAGCGCTACCTCCTGGAGATCCCGGCCGACTCGCCGTCGCAGGCGAAGGGGTACCAGATGAGGCGCTTCCTCGACCTCTTCGTCCCGGTCTGGCCCGACGCGGTCCCCCACATCAGCCTCCTGCGCGAGTTCATCGGGGGGAGCGACTTCAGCTACAAGTAACCGATTACTCGATATATTGAGTAAAATTACTCACCATGGCGAGTAAACGGGGATCCGCCTACCGTCGCCCGCAAGCGGCCGTTCTCGCCCGCCGCCTGGCCGAGCCCCGGAGGTTCATTCAGGTGGTCGCGGGTCCGCGCCAGGTCGGCAAGACCACACTGGTCCAGCAGGTGACGGAGAGGCTGGGCCTCGACGTTCGTTTCGTCAGCGCGGACGAACCGACTCTCCGGGGCCCTGAGTGGATCGCGCAGCAGTGGGAAGCGGTTCGAGCCGGGAGCGGCGGGAATCCGGGGATTCTCGTCCTGGACGAGGTCCAGAAGATCCCGGGCTGGTCGGAGTCGGTCAAGCGCCTGTGGGACGAAGATACCCGGCGGAGACGGCCGATCAAGGTGGTCCTTCTGGGATCGGCGCCCCTGCTGATCCAGCGAGGGCTTGCCGAGAGTCTCGGCGGGCGATTCGAGGTGATGCGGCTGCCGCACTGGTCGCTGGGCGAGATGCGAGAGGCGTTCGGCTGGACGGTCGAGCGGTTCGTCTATTTCGGAGGGTACCCGGGGGCGGCAGCTCTGGCGCGCGAGCCAGAGCGATGGCGCCGGTACGTCCTCGACGCCCTCGTCGAGACGACGATCGCGCGCGACGTCCTGCTGCTGTCTCGTGTCGACAAGCCGGCTCTTCTCCGCCGGCTGTTCGAGCTGGGCTGTCGCTATTCGGGACAGGTTCTCTCCTACACCAAGATGCTCGGCCAGCTCCAGGACGCGGGAAACACGACGACGTTGGCGCACTACCTCGATCTGCTCGCCGCTTCAGGCATGGTGACCGGCATCCCGAAGTTCGCCGGAGAGACGGTGAGGCAGCGCGGTTCCAGCCCCAAGCTCCAGGTGCTCAACACGGCGCTGATGACCTCTCAGTCGGGGCTCGATTTCGACGAGGCGCGCTCGGACCGGGAGTTCTGGGGGCGGCTGGTGGAATCGGCCGTCGGGGCGCATCTCGCGAACGCCGCGGCGGTCGGCCTCTGCGAGCTGTTTTACTGGAGGGAACGAAATCGGGAGGTCGACTTCGTCGTCCGGAGAGGTCGCGAGGTGACCGCGATCGAGGTGAAGAGCGGTAGGACCGGAGATTCGCAGCCGGGCCTCGCGGCCTTCACGGAGGCCTTCAGACCGAAGCGAAAGCTGCTCGTCGGTGGAGACGGGATCGCTCTCGACGACTTCCTCTCGCAGCCAGTGGAGCACTGGGTGAGCGGATGATCGTGCGCGACCGCCGCTACCGGAAACGCCGAGCGCCCGGACGATAATCGGTACCGGGATGAGCACCCTCCTCCTCACGCACCCCGCCTGCCTCGGGCACGACGCCGGGCCGGGCCACCCCGAGCGGCCTTCCCGACTACGGGCCATCCTCCGGGCCCTGGAAGCTCCGGAATTCGAGGGGCTCCTTCGCGCCGAGGCGCCGGCCGCCACGCTGGAAGCCCTGGGCAGGGTTCACTCGCCGGAATACGTGCGGAGGATCCTGGACGCCGTGCCGGCCTCGGGATTCGTGGAGGTGGGCGAGGATACCGTCCTCTCTCCCGGATCAGGAGAGGCCGCGCTGAGGGCGGCCGGAGCGGTCTGCGCCGCGGTCGAGGCGGTCATCCTCGGGAAGGCCACGAACGCGTTCTGCGCCGTCCGCCCGCCCGGCCACCACGCCGAACGGGAGCGCGCCATGGGGTTCTGCCTCTTCAACAACGTGTTGGTGGGTGCCCGGCACGCCCAGACGTTCCCGGGCGTGGAACGGGTCGCCATCCTGGACTTCGACCTCCACCACGGTAACGGGACGCAGGCGGCTGTCGAGGACGACTCTTCGCTCTTCTACGGGTCGACGCACCAGTATCCTCTCTATCCTGGGACGGGCTCCAGCCGGGAGACCGGGCTCGGGAACGTGGTGAACGTCCCGCTCTTCATGAGGACGGACGGCGAGGGGTTCCGACGCGCGTTCTCGGAACGGATCCTCCCCGGGCTCGCGGATTTCGTCCCGAACCTGCTGATCATCTCCGCGGGCTTCGACGCCCACCGCGCCGACCCGATGGGGGACCTGGAGGTGGGCGAGGAGGACTTCGCCTGGGCCACGGCCCGCTTCCGGAGGTTCGCCGAGGACTACTGCGGCGGCCGGCTGGTCTCGGTCCTGGAGGGGGGCTACAACCTCGACGTCCTGGCCGCCTGCGCGGCCTCCCATGTCCGGGAGTTGATGAAGGTCTGACACCCGGGCCGGAAAATGGCTTGTGCACCCGGCGATCGCGGCGATAATCCCTCCGATCATTCGTACGAAGACTCGATCTCACGAACGTCGGGCCGGACAGGCGTCACTTCTCCGGCTCCAGGGGGAACCATGGCACTTCACCCATCGCTCGAACGCCACGCCGCGAAGGTCAGCACCGCCTCGGCCGCGGTCCGCCGGATCAAGCCCGGCTCGAAGGTCTTCGTCGGGACCGCCTGCGCGACCCCCCGCGTCCTCGTCGAGGCTCTCGAGGCCCTGAAGTCACCCCCGGGCGACGTGGAGCTGGTCCACTTCATCACGACCGGCGCGGTGCCCCACGACGCGGAGGGGCGACCCACCACGCAGTACCGCCACCGCAGCTTCTTCGTCGGATCGGACGTCCGGGAGGCCGTCCGCCTGGGGATGGCCGAATACGTCCCCATCTCGTCCGCCAGGGTCCCGAGGCTCATGGAGATCGGCCGGATCCCCATCGACGTCGCGCTGATCCAGGTCACGCCGCCCGACGAGTTCGGCTACGTCAGTCTGGGCGTCTCCGTGGACATGGTCGCCGCCGCCGTCTCCGCGGCCAAGCTGGTCATCGCCGAGGTGAACCCGGCCATGCCCTGGAGCATGGGCGAATCGGCGATCCACGTCTCCGCCATCGACCTCCTGGTCCCGGTGGAAGGCCCGATGATCGAGTACGTCCACGCCCCGGCCGACGGCGAGGCCGTGGAGCGGATCGCCCGCTACATCGCCGGCATCATCGACGACGGCTCGACCCTCCAGATCGGCCTGGGCCGGATTCCCAACGAGGCCCTCCGGTACCTGGAGGACCGGCGCGACCTCGGCATCCACTCGGACGTCATCACCGACGCGATCATCCCGCTCCTGGAGAAGGGGATCGTCACCGGGAAACAGAAGACCCAGCACAAGGGGAAGATCGTCACCAGCTTCGCCTTCGGGACGAAGCGCCTCTACGACCTGATCAACCGGAACCCCCTCTTCTTCTTCCAGCCCATCGAGCAGGTGGCGGACCTCGAGGTCATCGCGGCCCAGCGGAAGATGGTCTCCGTGACCCAGGCGTTCGCCGTGGACCTGACCGGGCAGGTCTGCTCGGACCAGTTCGACGGCGAGTTCTACAGCGGCCTCGCCGCGCAGGGGGAGTTCACGAGCGGAGCCTCGAGGTCCGTCGGCGGGAAGGCGATCATCTGCATGACGAGCACCACGGACGACGGGGTCGGCTCCCGGGTCCGCCCGCAGCTCCGGACGGGCGAGGGGGTCACCGTCACGCGGAGCAACGTCCACTACGTCGTGACCGAGTACGGGATCGCCTACCTGTTCGGGAAGTCGCTCCGGGAGCGAGCCGTCGCGCTGATCGAGCTGGCGCACCCGAAGTTCCGGCCCTATCTCCTGGAGCAGGCCAAGCGCCTGGGCTACGTCCCGGAGGACCAGACCCTCCGGAACCTGCAGGCCTACGCCGTCGAGGAGGAGCGGCAGGTGACGCTGAAGAACGGCCGGGAGCTGAGGCTGCGGCCGGCCCATTCCGCCGACGCGGACGGGATCCGGGCCCTGTTCCACAAGATGTCCGAGGAGGACCGGTTCACGAGGTTCTTCCAGCGCCTCAAGGAGCTCTCCAACAAGGAGGCCCAGCGCCTCTGCAACCTCAACCACGAGACCGAGGTGGCCTTCGTGGCGGTGAGCGGCCCCCGGGAGCAAGAGGAGGTCGTCGGCCAGGCGTGCTACTTCTTGAACCCCAGCACGAACCTCGCCGAGACCGCCTTCATGGTGGACCCCACGTGGCAGGGGACGGGCCTGGGGTCGTCGATGCAGCGCCGCATGGCGGAGTACGCGAAGGCTCGCGGCATCCGCGGGTTCGTCGCCGAGATCCTCCCGGGGAACGAACGGATGATCGCGCTCGCCCGGGCCGGCTCCAGCACCGTCCACACCGAGAACGTCGAGGACGTGATCCACGTGACCGCGCTGTTCTGAGGGCGCGGTCCGTCGTTTCCGGGTGCACGACGGTGCGTCCTCGATGGGCTCTATAGAATCCACGGCAACAGTTCAGACCCTGGAACGGAGGACTCGGGCGATATGGCCGATGGTCCC
>CAIMWE010000177.1 GCA_903845115.1 uncultured Acidobacteriota bacterium
ACGCTCCTTCCGGCCCGTGCCGGAGAGGTGATCCGCCCGGTCGCCCTCTCCCGCAAGACGCGGCTTCCGGTGGCTCCCCTGCTCGCGTCCATCGGGCTCGAGCGGCTCGTCGACCTCGTGGCGATCCTCCTCCTCTTCGTCATCTACGCGCTCGGCGGCTGGGCGCCGGCCGGGATGACGGGGGACGAGGGCCTCCGCTTCGCGCTCCTGCGCCGGTCGGCGCTGATCGTGGGAGCCGGCACCGTGGCTGCCCTGGCGGTCCTCGGCGTCCTCGCGGCGTTCCCGGAGCGGCGCGAGCGGCTCCTCGCAAAGGCGGTCGGGATTCTCCCCGATCGTGTGGGGTCCAAGATCCTCCCGCTGCTGAGCGGCTTCCTGAAGGGTTTCGACGCGATCAAGTCGGGCGGCGACGCCGCCGCGATCGGCCTTTCGTCCGCGCTCCTCTGGCTCGTGATCTCCCTTCAGATCCACGTCTCGCTCCGCGCCTTCGGCCTGGTCCACCCGTTCCCCGTCGCGTTCTTCGTCCTGACCTGGGGCGTGCTCGGCCTCGCGATCCCGACGCCGGGTGGAGTGGGTGGCTATCACAAGGCGGTGGCGTACGCCCTGACCGGTTTCTACGCGGCCGAGGCGTCCACGGCCGCCGCCTTCGCCCTCGTTTCCCACGTGATCTCGTTCGTCCCGATCACCGTCATCGGCCTCGTGTTCCTGGCCGGGTCGGGGCTCTCGTTCGGCCGGCTCTCCGAAGAGCCCACCGGAGGCAAGCTCCCGCCATGAGATGCCCGTTCTGCGGCGGATCCGACGACCGGGTCGTCGACTCCCGGGAAAGCAGAGAGGGAGCGGTGATCCGCCGGCGGAGGGAGTGTGCGTCGTGCCAGCGCCGCTTCACGTCGTACGAGAAGGTCGAGGAGATCCCGATGATGGTCGTCAAGCGGGACGGCCGCAGGGAGGAGTTCGACAGGACGAAGCTCCTCCGCGGACTGAGGCGCGCCTGCGAGAAGCGCCCGGTGGAGATGAGGATGCTGGAGGCCCTCTGCGACGGAGTGGAGGGGGCTTTCGGGAACCGGGAGGAAAAGGAGATGTCCACCGCCGACGTCGGCGGGCTCGTCATGGAGCGGCTGAAGGAGCTGGACCAGGTGGCCTACGTCCGGTTCGCGTCTGTCTACCGGCGTTTCGAGGACCTGGGCGATTTCGTGGACGAACTGAAGGAGCTGATCGGGCGCGCCCCCGCGCGCCCGTCGGGCACGAGACCGGAGCCGGAAACATGAAACGCCGTCACCTTCCCCTCGCCTTCGTCATCTCGGGGCACGCCCCGCTCCCCGAGGAGCGTTCCGCCCACCTCCACGGTCCTCCCGTGGACGTCGTCGACGACGGGCAGGGATGGCGTCTGGTGTTCGAGATCCCGGGCGCCAGCATCCCCCGCGTCTCCCTGCAGGTCGAAGGGCGTCTCGTGACCCTGCGCGGCGAGCGCCCTCCCACCGACGCCGGGACGGGGCTCTTCCTCTGCATCGAGAGGGTCGCGGGACCGTTCGAGAGGACCATCGAGCTCCCGGACCTCCCCGATCCCGAACGGACCCACGCGTCGTACGCCGACGGGCTCCTCACCGTGGAGATCCCGCGGATCAACCGGAATCCAGGCCGGAGCATTCCCGTCAAGCGGGGGAACCCGAGCACGAAATCATGAGCCAGGCCGAAAACGCATCTCCCGGCGACCAGGTCGCCATCCCCGAGTTCCTTCCGGTCCTGCCGCTGAAGGACGTCGTCCTCTTCCCGTACGTCATCGTCCCGCTGTCGGTCTCGAGGGAGAAATCGATCGCCGCCGTCGACGCGGCCCTCGCGGAGCAGCGGATCCTCCTCCTCGTCGCGCAGAGGGACGCCTCCGTCGAGGACCCGACGCCGGCCGACCTCCACACGATCGGGACCGCGGCAGCCGTCATGCGGATGCTGAAGCTGCCCGACGGACGGGTGCGCCTCCTCGTCCAGGGCCTCTCGCGCGTCCAGATCGACGCCTACGTCCAGGAGACGCCATCCCTCCGGGCGAAAGCCACGCGGATCCTGGAGCCGGAGGGCAAGCCGCCGACGTCCGAGGAGGCCGAGGCCCTGATCCGGAGCGCCAAGGAAGGGCTGGAGCGGACCGTCTCGCTGGGCAAGACGATCTCCCCCGAGGTCATGCTCGTCGCGGCCAGCCTCGAGGACCCCGCCCGGCTGGCCGACCTGATCGCCTCGAACCTGGAGCTCAAGCTCGAGGAAGCCCAGCGGATCCTCGAGCTGGTCGCGCCCGTCGAGCGGCTCAAGGCCGTGCTGGAGATCCTCCGCCGGGAGATCCGCGTCCTGACGGTCCAGCAGGAGATCACCGGCGCCGCGCGCGGAGAGATCGACAAGAGCCAGCGCGAGTACTTTCTCCGCCAGCAGATGAAGGCGATCCAGCAGGAGCTCGGCGGGTCGGAGGACCTCTCCGACGAGCTCGCCTCGTACCGGAAGCGGGTCGAGGAGAAGAAGATTCCCCAGGAAGCCGCCGAGGAGGTCGAGAAGCAGCTGAAGCGCCTCGAGCGCGGGAGCCCGGACTCGGCCGAGAACGCGATGCTGCGGACCTACCTGGACTGGCTGACCGGCCTCCCCTGGGGAACGATGTCGGCGGACAACCTCGACCTCGCGCGGGCCCGGACGATCCTGGACGAGGACCACTACGACCTCGAGAAGGTCAAGGAACGGATCGTGGAGTTCCTGGCGGTCCGGAAGCTGGCCCCCGACTCGAAGGGGCCGATCCTCTGCTTCGTCGGACCTCCCGGCGTCGGGAAGACTTCCCTCGGGCGGTCGGTCGCGAGGGCGCTCGACAGGAAGTTCTTGAGGCTCTCGCTGGGTGGAGTCCGGGACGAGGCGGAGATCCGGGGACATCGGAGGACGTACATCGGCGCCCTGCCGGGCCGTGTGATCCAGGGGCTGTCGCAGGCCGGGACGTCCAACCCCGTCTTCATGCTCGACGAGGTCGACAAGATCGGGTCCGACTACCGGGGGGACCCGTCGTCGGCGCTCCTGGAAGTCCTCGACCCCGAGCAGAACAGGAGCTTCCGCGACCACTACCTCGGGGTGACGTACGACCTGTCGCACGTCCTCTTCATCACCACCGCGAACATCCTCGACACCATCCAGCCGGCTTTCCTCGACCGGATGGAGGTGATCCGGCTCTCCGGCTACACGCTCGAGGAGAAGATCTCGATCGCCCGGCGCCACCTGCTCCCGAAGCAGCTGAAGGAGAACGGGCTCGGCGAGCGGTCGATCTCCTTCGGCGACGACGCCCTCCGGACCATCGTGGAGGACTACACCCGGGAGGCCGGGCTCCGGAACCTGGAGAGGGAGATCGGCGCCTGCTGCCGGAAGGTGGCGGTCCGGATGGCCTCCGGGGAGCAGCGCCTCGTCCGGGTGACCCCCAAGGTCGCCCGCGAGTTCCTCGGCATCCCGAAGTTCCAGCAGGACGAACGTCTGGAGTTCGACCAGGTGGGCGCGGCGACCGGCCTCGCCTGGACAGCCGTCGGCGGCGACGTCCTGATCGTCGAGGCGCGCGCCTTCAAGGGCAAGGGGCACCTCCTCCTGACCGGGCAGCTCGGGGACGTGATGAAGGAATCGGCCCAGGCGGCCCTGACGTTCGCCCACTCGCGGGCCCCGGACTTCGGGCTCACCGAGGACGACTTCGAGAAGAAGGACGTCCACGTCCACGTCCCCGAGGGAGCGATCCCCAAGGACGGCCCCTCGGCCGGAATCACGATGGCGACCGCGATCATCTCGGCCCTCTCGGGTCGGGCGGTCCGGCGGGACGTGGCGATGACGGGCGAGATCACGCTGCGCGGCGAGGTGCTGCCGATCGGGGGCGTCAAGGAGAAGGTCCTGGCCGCCCGCCGGGCCGGCATCCGCACCATCGTGATGTCCCGCCAGAACGAGCGCGACCTCGCCGAGATCCCCGAGGAGCTCCGTCGGGACCTGAAGTTCGTCTTCGTCCGGCGGGTCGACGAGGTGCTAGCGGCCGCGCTCCGCCCGCTGGCCGCGAAGTCGAAGGCGAAGGAGCCGTCGGCCGAGCGTCCCGCCGTCGAGCGCGCTCCCGCGAAACAGACCCCAGCCCGGCGGAGCCCGAAGAAGAGGAAGGCGAAAGCATGAGCGGACTCCCCCCGGAAGACCGGCTTGTCGAGCTGCTCGAGTCCCGGTACCGCGCCCGGCGGCGCGACGTCCTCCTCGGGATCGGCGACGACGCCGCGATCATCCAGGCCAGCGGGCCGATCGCCGTCTCCAACGACGTCCTCGTCGAAGGGGTCGACTTCCTGCCGGACACCGACCCGCGCCGGCTCGGAATGAAGGCCCTCGCGGTGAACCTCTCCGACCTCGCGGCGATGGGGGCCGCCCCGCTCCACGCCCTGCTCGCCCTCGGGATGCCGCCCCGCACGGGCCTCGACTGGTTCGAGGCCTTTCACGACGGGTTCCGCTCCTCGGCCGGGGAGTACGGCGTCGCCGTGATCGGAGGGGACCTCTCGTCCTCCCCCACCCTCTTCGCTTCCGTCACCGTCCTGGGGAAGCCCGCCGCCGCCGGCTTCCTGACGCGCTCCGGCGCGAAAGCCGGCGACGAGCTCTGGGTCTCGGGGACGCTCGGAGCCTCCGCGGCCGGCCTGCGCCTGCTCCTCGAGGGCTACCGCCTCGTCGGCGACGAGGGGGTCCGCGGACCGTCCGGGCGCCTCCTCCGCTCCGCGCACACGCCCGAGATCCGCCGCCTGATCCGGCACCAGCTCTCGCCCCGCCCGATGGTGGAGCTCGGGACGACCCTCGCCGAGAGGAGCCTCGCCACCGCGGCCATCGACATCTCCGACGGCCTCTCCCGCGACCTGCACCGGCTGTGCCGGGCCTCCGGCACCGGCGCCGTGGTCGAGCGGGACGCGCTGCCCGCCGACTCGGCGATCCCGGAACTCTCGAAGCTCCTCGGGATGGACCCGGTCGCGACCGCGCTGTACGGCGGCGAGGACTACGGTCTCCTCTTCTCTGTCCCGCGGCAGAAGTCCGCCTCGGTCACGCGCCTGGCGGGACGGTTCGCCCTCCGCCGCATCGGCGCCCTGACCGCAGGGCCGGCCGTCCTGCTCGCCGCCCGGGGCCGGACCGAGCCGATTCCGGACGCCGGATTCGACCACTTCCCGAAAGAGACCGCTTGACGTTTCGGACCCGTTTTCTCCACATGGTCGGGCGGGACGACCCTCCCGAGACCGTGGCGGCGTCGTTCGCGCTGGGAGTCGCGATCTCGTTCACGCCGCTGATCGGCCTCCACTGGGTCATCGCCCTGACCCTCGCGTTCCTCCTCCGGCTCAACAAGGTCGACATCCTCCTCGGCACGCTCGTGGTGAACCCGCTGACGCTCGGGCCCGTGAGCGCGATCGCGCTCCCGCTCGGGAGGATCGTCCTCCGGGCGCGGCAGGAGGCCATCCACGACCTTCCGTGGGGCCAGTTCTACAGGACCTCGTTCTGGACCGGCGCCCGGCCGGCGATGAAGATGATCGGCATCCAGTGGGGCACCGGCATGTTCTCGCTGTCGATCCTGGCCGGCGCGCTGACGTACGTCGCCTTGCTCGCCTGGCTGAAGCGGCGGCGCGCGCGGGCGGCCGCCTCCGCCGTCCCGCCTTCCGCCCCGGCCCATTCTCAGGATCCCCTGGAGCTCCCGGACGAGTAGAGCTTCGAAAGGAATTCCCTCGCCGGCGCGTTCGACGGCCGCTCGACGGCCGCTCGACGAGGATCCGGTGGGCTTCCTCGGCCGCATCGCCTTTTGGCTGAGAGCCCGCGAGGTCCGGACCGGGGGAGCGATCAGGGGGCTGTAAGATGTCGGTGACATCGACGGAGGCCGCTCGAAGATGAAGGAACTTTCCCGTGTCACGCTCGACCCGGATGTCATGGGTGGAAAGCCCTGCATCCGTGGAATCCGTGTGACCGTCGGGACGATCGTAGGCCTTCTGGGTGCAGGGCGATCCCCCGAGGAGATCCTGAAGGCCTACCCCTACTTGGAACCCGAGGATATCCGGGAGGCGCTGGCTTACGCCGCCTGGCGAGCCGAAGAGATCGAGGTCCCGCTCAAGGCATCATGAGGATCCTCGTCGATATGAACCTCTCCCCCCGTTGGGCGGAGGTTCTGGCGGGGAACGGGTTCGAGGTGGTCCACTGGTCGGCGGTGGGGGACCCTCGCGCACCGGATCGGGTGATCATGGAGTGGGCTCGAGACCATGGCTATCTGGTCTTCACGCACGACCTCGATTTCGGGAGCATCTTGGCCGTGACGAAAGCGTCTGGCCCGAGCGTCGTTCAGCTTCGCACGTCCGATCCGTTGCCCGAACGAATCGGACCCGCGGTGGCGGAAACCCTCCGACGGCACGAGGTCATTCTCGCGGCCGGGGCCCTCGTCGTCATCGACGAGAATCGGCTCCGCGTCCGGATCCTCCCGTTGAACCGCGAATAGGTGCACCTGACGCCGCCCGCCGTCGAAACCGACGCCCGGAACCGAGAAGTGAATAGAGGCGGGCCAGGAACTCCCTCGCCGACGCGTTCGACGGCCTTCTCAGACTCCAGCCGGATAGGCCCACGGGTGCGCGACCTGGGAGATCGGGAGCGCGGTGACCCGAGGAGAGAGCGGGTATTTCCGATCCCCCGGATAGACCACCCACAGATGCGCGAGCTCGAGGTCGTGGAGCGCGCTGGTCATCGACGGCGTGACCCGCGGCGCATCCGAGTATTTCACCTCGATCGCCCAGCTCTGACCGTGCTCCTGCCAGAGGACGTCGACCTCCGCCCCGGAGTGGGTCGCCCAGAACGAGAGCTCCTCGTTTCGCTTCCCGATTGCCCGGACGGCGGCCTCGAGAGCGAAGCCTTCCCACGAGGCCCCGAGCTTATTGTGACCCGCTAGGTCGTGCGCGCTCCGGATCGAGAGCAGCGCGTGAAAGAGGCCGGGGTCGCGCAGATACAGCTTCGGCCGCTTCACGAGCCTCTTTCCCAGGTTGACGTGCCACGGTCGGAGCAGACGGACCATGAAGGTACCCTCCAGGATGTCCAGGTATCGCCGGACGGTCATATCGGACATTCCGAAGGACCTCGCGAGCTCGGAGTGGTTCAGAACCTGGCCGTGATAGTGAGCGACCATCGACCAGAACCGCCGGAGGGTGGCAGAGGGGATCGTGATCCCCAGCTGTGGTATGTCGCGCTCGAGGAAGGTGGTGATGTACTGCTCCCTCCAAAGCTGGCTTGCCTCGTCGTCCTCCGCCGTGAAAGCCGGCGGCAGCCCCCCCCTCATCCAGAGGTCTCTCCAGCGCGCAGCTCCGACGTCGTCCAGCCGGAGGCCTCCGAGCTCGAGAAGACCGATTCTCCCGGCCAGGCTCTCCGACGACTGCCGGATGAGGTCACGGGAGGCGCTTCCCAGAATCAGAAAGCGCAGGTCCTTCCGACGGTCCACCAGGTACCGAAGCAGCGGAAACAGATCGGGGAGCCTCTGGATCTCGTCGATGACGACGAGCCCCGAAAGCGACTCGAGGGCGAGTTGCGGCTCCGCTAGGAATGCCAGATCTCGCGGGCTCTCCAGATCGAAGACGTGATCGGCCGCGAGCTCGTGGGCGAGCGTCGTCTTGCCGCACTGCCTCGGTCCGAGAATGGCCGTCACCGGGAACTGCCGCACCAGCTTCTTCAGGACCGTCCTATCGACTTCCCTCGGGATCATGACGTCATCCTAGTTGCGATGTATTGAAATTTCCAGTTTACGTGATGAAATATCGACCACCCGACCACCCCCGCTCAGGAGCCGGTCGCGTCCCCGGACGAGCAGAGCTTCGAAAGGAACTCCCGCGCCGGCGCGTTCGACGGCCGCTCGGCGAGGATCCGGTGGGCTTCCTGCGCCGCGTCATCCTTCCGGCCGAGGCGTGCGAGGACCTTGGCCCTCGCGAGACGGGCTTCGTGGGATCCCGACCCGAGGACGAGCGCCCGGCGCCACTCCCGCTCGGCCCGCTCGAGGTGTCCCTCCTCCTCGAAGAGAA
Organism: uncultured Acidobacteriota bacterium; assembly: GCA_903845115.1. Classification (GTDB taxonomy): domain Bacteria; phylum Acidobacteriota; class Thermoanaerobaculia; order UBA5066; family UBA5066; genus CAIMWE01. The sequence goes on from CAIMWE010000177.1 coordinate 8,031, forward strand.
GAGCCCGGTGGAAGGCGAGCGGGTAGGACTCAGGGAGGAGCCGCACCGCCGCGAGGAACTCCGCCTCGGCCTCCCCGAGCCGGCGCGCCGCCTGCAGCGTCTTGGCGAGGCCCCACCGCCCGTACTCGAAGGCCGGGAAGACCTCTTTCGCCTTGCGGTAGTAGCCGATCGACTCGTCCAGGCTCCCCGCGTCCCAGGCGAGCTTTCCCAGGAATCCCCAGGCCTCGTAGTGCCGCGGGAAGATCCGGACCGCCTCGAGCAGCTCACCCCTCGCCTCGCCCGCCCGCTTCTCGCGGCTGAGCTGGTACGCCCAGTTGTACCGCGCCTTCGCCGAGCCCGGCGACTTTCGCACCGTGTCGGCGAAGAGCGCCGAGTCGTTCCTCCAGACCCGATTCCGGGCGATCGTCGCGGCCGAGCCGGCGGCGATCGCGGCCACCAGCAGCGCCTCCCGCCACCGGAGGGGTCCGCGCCGGGGAACCGCGTAGGCCGTCGGGACGAAGAGGGCCGCCGCCGCCGCCAGCAGCCCGGCGGAGGGGAGGTAAGCGAGGCGCTCGGCGAAGATCGTCCCGATCGGGAAGAAGAAGTTCGACCCCGGCAGGGCGGTCCCGAGGAAGAGGAGAAGGCCGAAGCCGAAGAGCGGACGGCTCCGGAGCACGGCGAGCGCCGCGCAGAAGAGCGCCGCCGCCCCGGCCAGGACGGCGGCCGCCGACCGGTCCACAAACCCCGGGACGAGGGGGAGCGCGTGCGCCGAGTAGTCGGCCGAGAGGCGCTGAGGCCAGAAGGTCTTGGCCGCGTACCGCGCGAGGAGGAGGAGGGAGTTCGCCATCCGGGCCGGGGACTTCAGCGGCGCGAGCGGGTTCTCCAGGTCGGAGATCGAAGCCTGGGCCGAGATCAGGTACCCGCCCAGGACCGCCCGGCGGGCGACGAAGAGGAGGATCACTGGGACGAGCAATCCCGCCAGGGCGAGGCTGCGGGTCCTCACGGCCCGGCCGAGCTTCCCCGCCAGGCCGTCCCCCCGGCCGTCCCGGAACAGCTCCCCCAGCAGGACCATCCCCGGGAGGACGACCGCGCTCTCCTTCACGAACACGGCGAGCAGGAAGGAGACGAGGCAGCCGGCGTACGCGCCCTTCTCGAGGCCCTCTCCCTCCGTGGCCCGGAGCCAGAGGACGGCCGAGAGGAGCGCGAGCAGGGCCGCGAGGCTCTCCCCTCGTCCGACGATCGACGTCACCGCCTCGACGTGGATCGGGACGACCGCGAAGAGGGAGGCCGCCGCCAGGACCGCGCCCCGGGGAAAGCGGAGGCGCAGGAGCCACGCGGCGAGGAGGATCGTCACCCCCGCGTGGAGGGCCACGTTCACGGCGTGGAACCAGAACGGGCGGTTCCCGTGGATCCAGCGCTGGATCGCGAAGCTGAGCAGGACGCCCGGCCTGTAGTTCGTCCCCATCGCCATCGACCCTCCGAAATAGTGGGTCGTGAAGATCTCGCCGACCCTGGAAGGCGACTCGATGCGCGTGTTGTCCCGCACGATGGGATGATCGTCGTAGGTGAACTCCCCGCCGAGCCCGTTCAGGAAAGGGACGACCGAGAGAACGACGAGGAGGGCCGACGCGACCGGGCCCAGGCGCGGCGGGCCGACGGGCTGCTCCGGCCCGAGCCGCGTCACCTCAGCCCCTCCGCGCAGCGTCCAGCCGCTCGACGAGCGCGTCGCCGAGGACGTTCGTGGCGAGCACGACGACCAGGATGGCCGCGGCCGGCACCAGGACGACGTGGGGGGCATCGAGGATGTGGGTCCGTCCCGCGGCCAGCATCGCGCCCCAGGAAGGAGCCGGCGGCGGAACGCCGACACCGAGGAACGACAGGGCCGACTCGGCGAGGATCGCCCCCGCGAGGTGGAGCGTCGCCTGCACGACGAGCGGCGCGGCGATGTTCGGGAGGACGTGCCGGAGGAGGAGTCTCGGCGTCCCCGCCCCGGCCGAGCGGGCCGCCGCGACGAAGTCGAACGTCGCGACCCGCCGGGTCTCGGTGAGCGCCAGCCGGGCATACGGTACCCACCCGACCGCGGAGAGGGCGATGACGGTGTTGACGGCGGACGGGCCGAGGACGGCCGCCAGCGCCACGGCCAGCAGGAGGCCCGGGAAGGCGAGGACGAGGTCGGCGAGCTTCCGCAGCCCGGCGTCGAAGGCGCCTCCCCGCTCCCCCGCGACCAGCCCGAGCGCCGACCCGAGCACCGCCGAGAACGCGACGGCGGCGATGGCGACCCCCAGGGAGAGGCTGGCTCCCCTCCAGAGCCTCCATGCCACCGAGCGGCCGAGCTCGTCGGAGCCGAACGGAGCCAGCGTGCCCGGCGCCGCCAGGCGGCGCGACAGGTCGATGTGCTGGACGAGCGAGTCGGGCAGTGCCGCCCCGGTCGCCGCCAGGAGGAGGGAGGCGGCGAGGACGGCTCCGGCCGCCCGGGCGAGGGTGGGCAGGCCGCCGAAGGCTCCCTTCACGCGCGGCCGCTCCGGGGCAGCCCGCTTCGCTCGGTCCGCGGGTCGAGCCGCGAGACGACGAGGTCGACCCCCGCGTTCACGACGCTGTAGACGACCGCGATGAAGAGGACGCACCCCTGGACCAGGGGGTAGTCGCGGCGCTGGATCGACTGGATCAGCAGCCGTCCGATCCCCGGCCAGGAGAAGATCGTCTCGGTGACCACGGCCCCGGTCAGGAGCGACCCGATCTGGAGGCCCGCGACCACGAGGATGGGCGGGAGGGCGTTCCGGCCGGCGTGCCGGAGAGCCGCCGCCATCGGCGCCTCGCCTCGGGCCAGGGCCGCCGCGACGTAGGGGCGCCCGAGCTCCTCCACGACCGAGGCCCGGACCATCCGCGAGAGGAGGGCGGCCATCGAGAGACCCAGCGTCGCGGCCGGGAGGACGAGCGACGCGGGGGTGTCGCGGCCCGACACCGGGAGCAGCCCCAGGGAGACCGAGAAGAGGAGGACCAGGACGGGGGCCGAGACGTAGTTGGGCGTCGAGACGCCGGCCAGGGAGAGGAGCCGGAGCGCCTGGTCGACCCAGCGGCCCCGCCGCAGAGCCGCCAGGACGCCCGTCGGGATCGCCACGGCCACGGCGGCGAGGAACGCGGCCAGGGCGAGCGTGACCGTGGCCGGTAGGGCCCTCAGGATCTCCCCCGTCACCGGCCTCTTCGTCAGGACGGAGTGTCCCAGGTCCCCCCGGAGCAGCCCCGAGAACCAGCGGACGTATTGCACCTGGAGCGGGAGGTCGAGGCCCAGGTCGTGCCTCAGCGCCGCCACGTCGGCGGGCGACGCGCCGTCCCCCAGCATCGCGGCCGCCGGATCCCCCGGAATCAGGTGGATCAGGAAGAAGACGATGGTGGCGACCCCGGCCAGAAGGAGGAGGACGGAGGCTGCCCAGCGAAGCGATGCGATCACGTGGAGGCCGATTCTCGTCGGGACCGTGCCCGTTGTCACACCGGGCGCCTTGCGGAACCGGCGAACGGCGGCATATCGTACGCTCCTACAGTCCCGCCTTCGTGCGGATGAAGGAGCGAAGATGTCCGAGGAGACGTGGATCGTCGCGATCGACGGCCAGCAGATCGAGGGAGAGCACGGCGCCGAGCAGGTCCGGACCCTGATGCGGACGAATCCCGGAAGGCAGATCGTTGTCTGGAACGATACGATGACCGCCTGGGCCGACCCCGCGACGCTCGCGGCATTCCGGGAGGCGCCCGCTCCGGCCCCGGCCCCGCCCCCGGCCGCGACACCGGCCCCGGCGGCGGTCTCGGCGACGGCGACCGTTGCCCGCCCGCCGGCCTCTTCCGCCCCGCCCGCGAAGTCCGCCGCGAATGCCGCGGCCGCCGAATTCGCGGCCCGGGGCCCGGAGCTGAAGAACGCGATCCAGAGTGACGTGAAGTTCTTCAAGGGGCTTCTCGACTTCGGCTTCACGGAGTTCGTCACGCCGAAGATCGTCCGGACGCTCTACATCCTCTCGGTGGCCCTCGTCGCCCTCGGCTTCCTCGGGCTGGTGTTCTCGGCCATCGGGTCGATCCTGACCGGGATCCGGCTCGGCTCGGCGTTCGCGATCCTCCTGGGCATCGTCTTCCTCGCCGTGACGCCCATCATCGCGATCCTCCAGGTGACCCTCGCGCGGGTCTTCTTCGAGCTGGTCCTCGTCCTCTTCCGGATCAAGGAAGGCGTGGTCAACCTGGACGAGCGTTCCGGCTCCGGAGCGTAGAGCCTCCGTCAGACCCCGTGGCCATCCTGCTCCCGGGGGCGCGGGGGGGTAGCGGAGGACGAAGTCCGACGCGCAGGGGCACCAGGCGGGTGCCCCTGATTCGCTGAAGCCAACCCGTGATCAGGTTCGGCCCTAGCCGAACCTGATCACCCTGGTCTTCGCGATCCTGTCGTGGAGCCCGCGCTTGTCGGAAGAGAAGCCGATCATCAGGAAGCCAATGCAGAAGATGAAGCTCGACACGAAGTAGCCCAGCACCCTCATCCCGGCGGTGCCGAGCCCGAGCGGCTGGACGCCGTCCGTGCGGACGATCTTCAGCTTCAGGATCTTCTTTCCGGGGGTGGCGCCGCTCGCCGACCAGAAGTAGAGGACGTAGCCGAGACTGATCGCCCCGCAGACGAGCTGGACCAGGAGGAACGCTCCGGTGAGGCCATTCGGGCTGGACGAGGCGGGGATCAGCATCCCGAGGCCGAAGGCGAGGGGGAAGAGGATCACGGAGAGGATCACGGAGTCGACCAGGTAGGCGGCAAACCGGATCCAGAAGCCGGCCAGGGTGGCGGCGGGAATCTGGGCGGCTGGCGGAGGCGGGACCTGCCGGAGCGCCGGACCGGGGGCTCGCGGCGGCGCTGGCGCGGCCGCGGGAACGGGCACGGGGGCCGCCGCCGGAGCCGGGGCCGGACGAGGAGGCGAGGGAGGCGCCGGGGCGGCACGAGGAGGCGGAGGGGGAGCGACCGCCGACGGCACGGCGAGACGCGGGGGGGGCGGGACGGGGGCCGGGGTGACCGGCCTCGGCGGCGGCGGCGGGGGCGCCACTCCCCGGATCGGCTCCAGTGCGCCTTCGTACGTCACGACGGTCACTGGCTCGCGCGTCTCGGGCGGCCGGCCCTTCGGCGTCTCCAGGATCATCGTGCCATCCAGGTCGGGAAGGCCTTCCACCGCGAAAATCGTCCGGCCGATCCGGATGCGGTCGCCTTCCTTCAGAGCCGCCCTCGTGACCGGCTGCTCGTTCAGGAAGGTCCCGTTGGAGCTTCCGTTGTCGACCAGGAAGAAGCCGTCCGGCTTCTGGTCGATGCGTGCGTGATGCCTCGAGATCGCCGCATCCGGGATCGAGACGGCGGCGTCCGCCGCGCGCCCGATCCACGACTCCTCCGACTGCAGCTCGATCTCCTTCCCCACCAGGTCGGCTTCGGCCGACTCCAGGACCTTCAGCTTCGCCATCCTCTCCGCCTCTCTCCAGTGATGGACCCGATCATCCCCCGGCGGCGCCCGGAGCGGAAGGGGTCCACGCGTGCGCCAGGTCACATCAGCTTCAGCTTCTTCATCTCGTAGAGGAGCGACTGGCGGGAGAGCCCGAGCAAGGCCGCCGCCCGCGTCCTGTTGCCGGAAGTCTCCGCGAGGGCTGCCCCGATCGACTCCCGGCGGGCCGCATTCAGCGCCTGGGAATAGCGCTTCCCCGCGGGAGGCTCGCTCCCGCGGTCGACCGCCTTCTCCTGGAGGGCTCGCGGGAGGTGGCTGACTTCGATGGATCTCCCAGGGGATGCGAGCACCTCCCCCGACTCGAGGGCGGAGACCAGCTCCCGGATGTTCCCCGGCCACGCGTGGCCGAAGACGAGCCGCCTGGCCGCGGGGCTCAGGGTCATCCGCCCCCCCAGCGTCCTCTCCACGAGGGCCGCCAGGTCCCTCGGCCTCTCCCGGAGCGGCGCGAGCGTGACGTCGGCCCCCGCGAGGCGGTAGTAGAGGTCCTGCCGGAAGAGGCCGGCCGCCGTCCGGGCCGGGAGATCCCGGTGGGTGGCCGCGACGACCCGCAGGTCGAGCGGCCGCTCGACCGTCTCACCGAGGCGCCGCACCGACCGCTCCTGCAGGACCCTGAGGAGCTTGGCCTGCACGAGCATCGGGAGCTCTCCGATCTCGTCCAGGAAGAGCGTCCCTCCCGAGGACTCCTCCAGGACCCCGCGGCGCTCGCGGTCCGCGCCGGTGAACGCGCCGCGCGCGTGGCCGAACAGCTCCGACTCGGCGAGCGTGTCGGGGATCGCGGCGACGTTCACCGCGACGAACGGGCCCCTCCTCCCCGAGAGCCGGTGGATCTCCCTGGCCACCACCTCCTTGCCGGTCCCGGTCTCGCCGTAGATGACGACCGGGAGCGACGTGGGAGCCACCAGCCCGGCGACCCGGAATACCGCTCGCGTCGACTCGTCCTCGGCGACCACCTCCCGGGGAGCCGTTCGCACGGGCTTGGCTCCCGCCAGCTCTCGCCGGGAGGGAGCCGAGAGCCGGGCGAGGAGGTCCGCGAATCTCGTGGCCGCCCCGGAGAGCCCCGCCCGTCCGGCCGCACTCGCACCGGTCTCGATGAGGCCGCGCGCCTCCTCCGTCCGGAAGAGCGCCGGGAACCGGCCCACCCACTCCAGGACCCGGGCCGAGACGTCGCCCTCCCCTTTCGCCGAGCCGGCCCAGCGGACAAAGACCCGGAGGGTTTCCCTGACCGAACGTTCGCCTCTCGCGAGCTGCCCCTCCGTCTCGAGGAGACCGCGTTCGTCCCCTCGCGCGCCGGCATCCCCGGGGGGAGCGGGCTTCCCGAGGTCGATCGCCGCCGAGCGGAGGAGCCGCAGGCGGTGGGGCTCGTTCGGCACGCGCATTTCCGGTCGCCGACCGGCCTCCTCGAGAACCTCGACCGCCCCCGCGGCGTCCCCGACCGCCAGGCGCCTCGCCCCCTCCAGGACCAGGATCTCCCGGGCCGCGTCGTGAGAGGGAAAGGAGGCGAGCCGGAGGCGCGCCTCGTCGAAGGTCCGCTCGGCCAGCGGGAAATCGCCGTCCGCCAGGGCGAAGCGCTGGACGGTGGAGGCGGTGAAGAGGAAGTGGAAGGCTCGCCGGGGCTCGCGGTCGAAAGGGAGGAGGCGATCGAGGTCCGCTCTCGCCGCCCGGAAGTCGCCGGCCGCGAGCAGGACGTCGGCCCGGTTCCCGAGCGCCGACAGGTACCGCACCTGATCGCCCGTCGAAGCGAAGTAGGCGAGCGCCTCGCCCAGCTCCCGTTCGGCGTCACCGAGCTTCCCCTGGGCGTAGAGCGCGACCTGGAGGTCCACGCGGGCGTCGGCGCACCGGGCTTCGTCGGGGGCGAGGTCGCAGGCGCGCCGGAAGAAGAGCGCGGCTTCCGCGGGGCGGCCCAGGTCGGCCGCCACCCATCCCGCCGTGAGGGCCGCCTCGTACGCGGATTCCCGGTCTCCCGGTTCGTCGAGCAGGACGAGGGCGCCGCTCAGCTCTCGATTGGCCCGGACGAGGTCCTTCGAACGCGAGGCCGACTCGGCGCGAAGGAGCGCCCATCGGACCGCGAAGCCGGGCGTGGCCCGGTGCGGCCCGTCGGCGCCGGACTCCAGGAGGGCCGCCGCCTCGGCGTCGAAGCGGCCATCCAGGAGGATGCGAGCCTCGAGGAGACAGCCCGGGGCCCCCTCGACGCTCCGGGCGACCTGCAGCGCCTTCTCCCTCATCCCGAGCCTGGAGAGGAGCCGCGAGACCCGGGCCCTGCGCTCCGCGGCGGCCGAGGAGAGGGTGGTCGCGTCGACGCGCTCCGCGAGCCCCCTCGCCTCCTCGTGCCGCCCGGCCCGGTGGAGGAGCTCCACGCTCCAGGCCGGATCGCCGAGATCGGGGTCGTCTGCGGGCGCCCGGTCGAGGAGAGCCAGGCCGGCCTCCTGGTCTCCCCTTCTCGACGCCTCGGCGAAGCGCTCGCGTCCGGCGAGCCGGTCGGCTTCGTCTCCCCTCGACAGGGCGGCGATCGCCAGACGCCCCGCGTCGATCCCGGAAGCGCCGAGCCGCTCCACGACGCCGCGCCGGGCCGCGTCCGGGAGACGCCCGGCGCGCCGGCGCCTCTCCGACGGCTCGGCGAACCGATACCGGCCCCCCTCCTCGGTCAGGAGGCCCTCGAGCGCCGCGTCGTCGAGACGGCGCGCGACGTCGTCCTCGGCCAGGTCCGCCGCCGCCGCGGCCTCCCGCACGTCGAAACCGTCCGCCAGCAACGCGGCCGCATCCAGGACCGGATCTCCTCCGTCCCCCGGCCTCCGGGCGCCGCCCGCCGCCCGCCGCGGCTCGGCCGAGGCCGGCCGAAAGCGGGACGCGGCCTGCTTCGCCAGCAGGAGAAACCGTCCCGCGTCGTCGCGGGCCAGGCGGGCCACCTCCTCCCAGACCCCGATCGACCCCGAGAGGCCGTCGAACGGCAGGTAGAGGGTCGAAGAGACCTCGGCCAGGCCGAACGGAGCCGCGATCGTGTCGCGGTCTTCCCACGGCGGGGCCGGAGCCTCCCGGGCCTCGAACCGGGCGAACCCGGCCGACGGAGGGAGGCCCTCGAATGCCGCCCGCGACCTCCGGTCCCATCGCGCGAGGCCCCTCGCGAGGAGACAGACGGCCGGCCCTCCCTCCGGTGGCCTGGAGTCCTCCCGGTGGATCAGCGCCCGGAGACGGCCCCCCCACTCCGGACCGAGGGCTCCGGCCGACCTCCGGAGCGACGATCCCTCCTCGAGGCCCTCTCCCGGAGTCACCTCGACGAACGACAGGGGACCTCGCCGCCGGGCCGCCCCGCGGGCCACGAACAGCGACCCCGGTCCCCCGGCGCAAGCGGGCCGCACCACCCCGACGTCGTCCCCGTCCGGGAACGCCGGGTAGAGGAGGCCGAGGAAGTCCTCTCCCCCCTCTTCGACGCCAAGGTCCCGGGCGAGACGCCCGAGCAACGATTCCGGCCGCTCGCCCCGTTCGGCGGATCGAACCGCCAGCGCGGCCGCCTTGCGGTAGGGCTCGGTTCTCAGCTCCGCGGCCGCCCGGGCGATCGCGGCCGCCCCGTCTCCGGCGGGAACGACGTCGCCGCTCGCCGCGACCGCCACAGCGGCAAGGGCCAGCCCGGGCGGGAGGGCGCGCCACTCGGGCACCGGCGCCGCCCCGAGGGCGGGCCGGGACCCTCGCCGGTACCCGATCCTGGCCGCGTCCTCGGGCGCCACCCCCAGGCCGGCCCACCTCAGGAACGAGAGGAGGCCGAGCAGCTTCGTCAGGTACGGCCCGGCCTCCCCTCCCAGCGCGCCGGCGACCGGATTCGGCGACGGGACGTCGGAGAGGACCAGGCCGTCCTCCGACAGGACCGCCGACTCGACCTCGGGGAGGAGGGGGTGGTGGAGCCACAGGAAGGCCCGCCCGCCCGTCGCCAGGTCCGAACGCGCGATCCGCCAGCGAGTGCGGGCCCCCATCACCTTCCGCCCGGAAGCCGCCCGTCGACCAGCTCGAAGCCGTGCAGATAGCCGGACCCGGCCGTCGTCACCGAGATCGATTCCAGGCCCGCGGCCGAGAGCAGGGCCCTGATCTCCTCGCCGTCACACGGCTCGACCGCCGCTCCGCGCGTGATCCCCAGGAGCACCGCGAGCCGCTCCTGCAGCCGGTCCAGGCGACGTTTCCAGGCGGGCCCGCCGCCGCTCGTCAGGACCACGAGCGAGCCGCCGGGGCGGAGCGCCCCGATCGCCCGCTCGAGGAATGACCGCCGGCCGGACCTCGGAATCAGGTAGAGGACGTCGACCACGGCGACCTGGAGGAAGGCGCTCCGGGGCGCGTCCTCGATCCCGGCCGTCTCGAACCGGGTGCGCGGCCCCCCCCCCAGCCACCGCTCGGCCCGTCCGATCTTCCTCGGGTCCGGGTCGAGCCCCGTGTAAAAACCCTCGAAGCCCGACCGGCGGAGGAGGTGGGCGAGCAGGCCCGGGCCGCAGCCGACGTCGAGGAGGTCTCCGCGGAGCGAGAACGACGGCACGAGCCGGTCCCACGGCGCGCTCTCGAACCGGAGCAGGAGATGTAGCCTCTCGAGAAGGGGCAGGGCCCGGGCATCCGTCATCAGGGCCCGTCGCTCGCCTCGACGGTCGAGGGGCAACCGGCACGCCTCCTGCACTCGCATCGCTCCTCCAGCAGAATTTCGGGTCCGCAGATTCTCGCCTTTAGGTTAACCTCCGTCCAGAGAAGAGGCTGGACGGAAGTGTCTGGCCGGAATGTTCAGGCGCATGACCGACGCTTCCTTCCCCTGGCCCTGGAGAGCGGAAAACCGCCGTCTCAGCCTGCTCGTGGTCCTCTGGATCCTCGCGATGAACGTCTGGGCTTTGATCGCGATCGACTTCCTCCCGATCCCGCGGAAGTCTCCGTGGGACCCGACCGCGAACCTGAGGGCCCCGCTGTTTGCCCGCTTCGATTCGGGCTGGTACGACGGGATCGTCAAGTACGGATACGGGCCTCCCCCCGCGGTGGGCAAGGCCTCCGCCCACGCGTTCTTCCCGCTCTACCCGGAGATCGCGCGTCTCCTGCACCTGGCGACCGGGGTCGACGCCTTCCAGACGGCGCTGCTCGTCACCTGGGCCTCCCTCCTGTTCGCGGTGCCTCTCTTCGCGGAGGAGGCCCGCGTGCGGCTCGGCCCGGAGCGCGCCATGAGGGCGCTCCCTTTCCTTCTTCTCTACCCGGTGGCCTTCTTCTTCACCGCCGTCTACTCGGACGCCCTCTTCCTCCTGATCGGGCTCCTGGCCTTCTGGTTCCTGCGGCGGGGCCAGCTCCGCTACGGCCTCCTCGTGGCCTACCTGGCAGGACTCACGCGGGCTCCCGCGGCGGTCATGGGAGCGGGCCTCGGGCTGGCGTGGCTGATCGGCGGGAAAGGCGAGCCGCCGCTCCGGAGGTGGGGCGGAGCCGTGCTCCTGGGAGCCGCCCCGTTCCTGGGCGTGGCTTCGTGGATCTGGGGCATCGGGTTCGCGAAGGGCGAGCCCGGGCTCTTCTTCCGGTCGATGGGAACGTGGCGGGAGGCCGCGGGCAACCCCGTGGGCGGCCCGTCGGTCTTCGTCGAGGAGTTCCAGCGGATGTGGACGACCGAGCACTTCCGGGAGCACCCGGGGGCCGTCGCGCCCTACGCCCACTTCGTCCTCTGGTTCTTCGTGACCGGACTGCAGCTCTGGAAGCGCCGATGGGCGGACGCCGCCTGGTCCGCGGCATTCCTCGTCCTGCCGGTCGCCACCGGGACGTCGGCCGGCATCCCGCGGTACACGCTCACGATCTTCCCCGGGCACCTGGCCCTCGCGGAGCTGTGCGACGGCCGGCCGGTCCTCAGGACCGCCTGGCTGGCGGCCTACGTCGCCGTCCTCCTCCTGAACGCCGCGTTCTTCACGAACTGGCATTTCGTGTCGTAGGCCGAGGCGAGCCGTGCCCTCCCGACGTTCGGTGTCGCTCGTCGTCCCCGTTCACAACGAGGAGAAGAGCCTCCCTCACCTCCTCGACTTCGCGGTGCCGGCCCTCGAGCGCCACGCGGAGGAATTCGAGATCGTCCTCGTCGACGACGCCTCGACCGACGCGACGCCCGCCCTCCTGGCAGCCCGCTCCGCCGCCGACCCGCGGATCCGCGTCGTCCGGCACGCCCAGAACCGCGGCCTGGGGGGGGCGCTCAAGAGCGGGTTCTCCGCTGCCAGACTCCGCTGGATCCTCTACACCGACTGCGACCTCCCGTGGGACCTCGACGAGACCGGCCGCCTCTTCCGTGCCGCGGAGATCACCGGGGCCGACTTCGTCTCCGGCTACCGCCACGACCGGACCGGGGAGGGGTCGCTCCGGACCCTCTACTCGTTCCTCTACAACGGGCTCGTCCACGCCGTCTTTTCCTTCCCGATCCGCGACGTCAACTTCTCGTGCAAGCTCTTCCGCCGCGAGCTCCTCGACGGGATGCCTCTCCGGAGCGAGGGCTCCTTCATCGACGCCGAATTGCTGGTCCGCTGCCGGAACCGGGGCGCGGTGATCCAGCAGGTCGGCCTGGACTACTTCCCCAGGACCCGCGGGGTCTCCACCCTGTCGTCTCCCCGCGTGATCCTCAGGATCCTGAAGGACTTCGCCTCCCTCGTCCCGGAGCTCCGGACGGAGCGGGACACGGTCCCCCCACGGTGATCCGGCTCGTCCTCAACGCCGACGACCTGGGTCTGACGGCCTCGCTGTCCGACGCCGTCGTGGAGCTCCTCGCCGGGGGGTTCCTCACCGACACCAGCCTGCTGACGTGCGGTCAGGCTTTCGAGTCCGCCGGCCGCGCTCTCCTCTCCCGCGGGATCGCCACGACCGGGATCCACCTCTGTCTCGTCGGGAGAGAGACCCCGGTCTCCCGCCCGGCGGACGTGGCCTCGCTGGTCCGCGGGGGACGGTTCCGGTCGGGGTGGCCCTCCGTCGCGGCGGCGGCCGCCGCCGGGAGGATCCTCGTCCGCGACGTCGAGCACGAGTGGGAGGCCCAGGTCGTCCGCGCCCTCGACGCCGGCCTTCGAGTCACACACCTCGACAGCCACCAGCACCTCCACCTCCTCCCGACGTTCCTCCCGGTCGCCATCCGGCTCGCCCGGCGGTTCGGAGTGGCGTACGTCCGGGCCCCCGGGACCGATCAGGCCTCGGCGCGGGCTGCGACGGGCCTCCGCGCAGCCGGCAAGACGAAGCTCCTCTCCGCCTTCGGCGACCGCGCCCGGCGAATGCTTCGCACCGTCGGCCTTCCCGACCCGCCGGTCGCGATCGGCCTCGCCGAGGCGGGCCACATGACGTTCGGGCGCTGGGAGCGCCTGCTGGAGGCCCTTCCCGACGGCACGTACGAGGCCGCCCTCCACCCGGGAACCGCCGACGGTGGGACCGCCTCGCGGTACCGCTGGGGATACCGATGGGACGAGGAGGCGGAGGTCCTGCGGGGGAACGAGCTCCGGGAGCTCTTCGCCCGCTCGGACGTCACCCTCCTCTCTTTCGCACAGCTCTGAACGGCCCTGATCCCCATCCCAGGAGGGGTAGGGCCGAAGGCCCGCTGGGGAAAACCGGCCACGCCGGGTTCCCCTGTTCCATAGTTGCGATTTCCGCGGGTCGAGGCGCTTCAGCGCGTCGACCCGACCAGGCTCTCCCAGTCGACGAAGAACCCCGGATAGGACTTCGAGACGACGCCCGGGTCGTCGAGCTCCGACCGGCCGGGGAGGGTCAGCGCCAGGACCGCCGCCGCCATCGCCACCCGGTGGTCGTCCTGCGAACGGAACGAAGCCCCCCGCCGAGCCCCCCGTCGGCCCTCGATGACGAGGGCCGGGCCCGAGGCCCTGGTCTCGACGCGCGCCGCCGAGCCGGCCGCCGAGAGCAGTTCCACCGCGGCGGCCAGGCGATCCGATTCCTTCTCCCGAAGCCGCTCCACCCCCGTCAGGCACGACGTCCCGCCGGCGAACGCCAGCATCGCGGCCAGGGGAAGCGCCGCGTCGGGGGCCGCGTCGACGTCGGCGTCCAGCGGACGGACCTCCCCCAGCGCCGAAGCGTCGACCACGAGGACGGTCCTCTCCCCGCTCCCGACGAGGGAGACCTCGGCTCCCGCCGAACGGGCCCACTCGCGGAAGACGGCATCCGGCTGCTCCGGCTCCAGATAGAGCCCCTCCAGCTCCACGCGCCCGCGGGAGGCCACGGCTCCGGCGATCGGGAAGCAGGCGGCGGAGTCGTCGCCCGGGACCGCGAACCGCGCGGGCCCGCGGGAGAAGGCGGCGATCGTCCTCCGGGTCATGTCGAGATAGGCCGCCGAGGCCAGGGGACCGGCGACGTCGAGCTCGAGCCCTCCCGGGACGAGCGGCGAGGCGAGGAGGAGCGCCGACAGGAACTGCGACGAGACATCGCCGCGGATCCGCACGGCACCTCCGCGCAGCGTCCTCCCCTCGATCCGGAGCGGGAGGAACCCCTCCCTTCCGACCGGGGTGATCGACGCCCCGATCTCCCGCAGGGCCGTCACGAGGGGCCCCATCGGCCGCTCGCGCATGCGGGGGCTGCCATCGAGGAGATACCGCCCAGGAAGGGCCGCCAGGAGGGCGAGGAGGAACCGCGCCGGAGTGCCGGCCGGTCCGACGTCCAGAAGGACCTCGTCCGTCCCGCGCGGGGCGAGCGGCCCGGCGACGATCCACTCCTCCCCTGTCTCCACGCGGGCTCCGAGCCTCGCGAGAGCCGACGCCATCGCCCGAGTGTCGTCGGCCACGAGGGGAGCCACGAGCCGGCTCTCCCCGCTCACGAGGGCCGCCGCCACCAGCGCGCGGTTCGTGAAGCTCTTCGAGCCCGGCACCCGGAGCCGTCCCGACAGCCGCCCGGCCGGCAATCCTCTCCCCGTCACCGCCGCCGCCTCTGGAGGGCCCGCGCGGAGGAATCCTCGTCCACGATCGTCAGGGTCCCGTCCGGGGCGATCTCGGCGTGCCGCCGTTCCTCCACCCAGGCGGGCAGGATCCTGGCGCTGGCTCCGGGCGACTCGAACAGCCGGTCCACGTGGAAGTGCCCGATGAGGAGGTGGTCGTAGCCGAGCCGGCGAACGCGGGCTCCTTCCTCGAGAAGGAACCGCTCCGGCAGCAGCCGCTTGTGCCGGAAGTTCGTCCGGTAGAGGCGCGCCTCCGTCCTGGAGACGATCGCCCGGGCCACCGGCCCCGGCAGGATCTTCATCACCGCGAAGGAGACCGGGTTCTTCGAAAGGACGCGCCAGAATCGATAGGGCAGGTCGCTCGTGTTGATCCGGTCCCCGTGCACGAAGGCGTACCGGCGGCCCGCCACCTCGAGACCGTCGGTGTCGCCGTAGGCTGAGAACGGTTTGGCCCAGGGCGATCCCTTCAGGAAGAAATCGCGGTTCCCTTCGACGTAACGCAGGGACAAGCCGTCCGCCGCGAGGGCCGCCCACCCCTCGACCACCCGCCGGACCAGGGGCGTCTCGAACTTCCGGTCCCCGATGAAGTATTGAAAGATGTCGCCCAGGAGGACGACGGTCCCGAAACCCCTGCGGCGGACGGCGGCCAGCGCGCCCAGGAAGTCGTCGGCGTCCCCCTCCGCCTGCCCCAGGTGGGAGTCGGCAAAGACGGCAACGCCGCCCGATGCCACCGGGACCGGAGCGGGATATCTCAGCACTGCGGGATTGTAGGTTGCCGCCGTCGCCGGCGCGGACCCGGGAGGGGCGGCGCGTTCAACCCCGCGGGACCGAAGCCGGAAGGAGGGGCTCGGCCGACGGGTGTCCCCAGAGCCAGCCCTGCCCGTACTCGACGCCGATCTCCGCCAGGATCGCGGCCACCTCGGGCCGCTCCACCGCCTCGGCGATGACCTCCTTGCCGAGGATGTGCGACACCATCGTCATCGCCTGTACCAGGGCCCGGTTCGTCCGATCCGTGTCGAGGGTCCGGATGAAGGAGCCGTCGATCTTCACGAACTCGACGGGCAGAGCGCGGAGATAGGAGAACGACGAGAAGCCCGTGCCGAAGTCGTCGAGGGCGAACTGGCACCCCAGCTCCTTCAGCCGGCGGATCCAGCGGGTCACCCAGGCCAGGTCGGCGACCGTCGCGGTCTCGGTGATCTCGAACGTCAGCCGGCCGGGCGTCACTTGCCGGTCCATGACGCTCCGCTCGATCCAGGCCAGGAGCCCCTCGTCGCCGAGGCTCGCTCCCGAGATGTTGACGAAGAGGTTGCAGTCCGGCGTCGACGCGAGCTTCTCCAGGGCGTGCTCGACCACCCAGCGATCGACGAGGGGCATCAGCCCGAACCGCTCCG
Source organism: uncultured Acidobacteriota bacterium (assembly GCA_903845115.1). Taxonomy (GTDB): domain Bacteria; phylum Acidobacteriota; class Thermoanaerobaculia; order UBA5066; family UBA5066; genus CAIMWE01. Next base: position 23,795 of record CAIMWE010000177.1, read on the forward strand.
CCACCGGGAGGAAGGCCCCGGGCGGGATCAGCTCTCCCGTCTCCCCCGCCATGCGGACGAGGACCTCGTAGTGGATCGCCTGGCCCGTCGCGATCGACACGACGGGCTGGTAATGGAGGTGGAGGCGGTCGGTGCGGATCGCGTCCTTCAGCCGGACCACCCACCGGCTCGCTTCGGTGACGGCGTTCCCGCGCTCGGCCTCGGACTTGTAGATCGTGATCCGGTTGCGGCCCGCCTCCTTGGCCGCATAGAGGGCGGAGTCGGCCAGGGAGAGGACGGCCTGGGGCGTGAGCGAACCGTCGATCGGGCAGAGGCCTCCGCTGATCGAGGTCTCGAACTCCCGGTCGCCGAGACGGAACCGGAATTCCACCACGGCCACCCGGAGCCGCTCCGCGATCGCCTGCGCCTCCGGGAAAGGGGTCTCCTCCAGGACCACTCCGAACTCGTCCCCACCCAGGTGGGCCAGCATGTCGACCGGCCGCAGCACCTCCTGCAGCAGCTGTGAAAGGACGATCAGAAGGTGATCGCCCGCCATGTGGCTGATGGAATCGTTCACGAGCTTGAAGTTGTCGAGGTCGAGGATCAGGAAGGACCCCGGCCGCCCCCGCTGGGCCCACTTCACCGTGGCCTCGAGACGTTCCATCAGCATCTTCCGGTTCGGGAGGCCGGTCAGCGGGTCGCGGATCTCCAGGTTCCGGATCTCCTCCTCCTGCCGCCGCCGGACGCTGATGTCCTGCTGGATCCCGACGTAGTGGGTGATGGCGCCGTCCGGGCCCTTGACCGGCGCGATCGTCAGCTCCTCGATGTAGAGGGAGCCGTCCTTGCGCTTGTTGTAGAGCTCGCCCCGCCAGGAGCTTCCCTTGCTGATCGTGCCCCACATCTCCCGGTACAGCGGGTCCCTGTGGGCTCCCGACTTGAAGAGGCGCGGGTTCTGCCCGATCAGCTCCTCTCGCGAGTAGCCGGTGATCGCCACGAGGGCCGGGTTGACCCATTCGATGCGCCCGATGGCATCGGTGATGACGATCCCATCCGCCGCCGACTCCAGGGCGTGCCCCTGCAGGCGTAGCTGGAGCTCGGTCCGGGCCTGGGCCTCGCGACGCCTTTTCAGCTCCATGGCGCCCAGAACGGCGAAGCTCAGCCGCCCGAGGTGGTCCTTCAGGATGTAGTCCCAGGCGCCCGCCTTCATGCACGCGACCGCGGTCTCCTCGTTGACCGATCCGGTGACGACGATGAACGGGGTCTGCGGTGCCTGCTCGCGGGCTATGGCGAGCGCATCCATTCCGTTGAACCTCGGGAGGGAGTAGTCGGAGAGGATCAGGTCGGGGAAGAAGCGTTCCAGCTCCGCCCGGAAGTCGAGCGCCGTCTCCACGCGTGTCCACGTCACGACGAGGCCCGCCTGGGTCAGCGCCTCGACCTCCAGCTCGGCGTCCTCGGGGACGTCCTCGACGATCAGGATCCGGATCTCCCGTCCCGCCCCTTCCGGCCCGGCGATCCCGTCGCTGGCGGGCGGCACCGGGGGAACCCCAATCAGCATAGAGGCTGGTTTAGCGAGAGCCAGTACGACCCGATCTGGCCGACGGCCCGGCTGAAGGCCTCGAATTCGACCGGTTTCACGACGTAGCTGTTGGCTCCTAATTCGTAGCTCTTCCCGATGTCCAGCTCCTCGCGAGACGACGTCAGGACCACCACCGGGACCGACCGCGTCCGCTCGTCGGTCTTCAGCCGGCGGAGCACCTCGAGGCCGTCCACCTTCGGGAGCTTGAGGTCAAGGATGACGAGCCGGGGGATCCGCTCGATGTCCCGGCCCGCGTGCCTTCCCGTCCCGAAGACGAAGTCGAGCGCCTCCGTTCCGTCTGAGGCAACGTAGACCGCCTTCGACACATGGTGCTCCCGGAGCGGTTCCAGCGTGAGCTCGGCGTCGTTGGGGTTGTCTTCGACGAGGAGAATGTCGGCCGAATCCATTTCTTGCATCGCTCCTGCCCTCGGGGCGTCCGAATCCTGACGTCCCCGCCTGGCGATTATCCACCCTGCGTCCGGCGGGACAACTCGCCCCCCGGCCCGCCCCCCGGTCACCTCGGCCTGACGAACGCCGCGTTGACCGGGGGCGGCATCTCCGAGGCGGCTCCCCGGACGCTTTTCCAGACCGCTTCGTTCAGGGCGAGATCCGGCGCCGCGTCCTCGCGCGCCAGGTCCCACGACCCGGCCTCGGCCTGCATCGGAGCACCGTCCGGGTTCATCTCGTAGAGCGGGACGTTCGAGGGCCGGTGGAGGAAGGGACGCACGTCCGGAACGTCCGAGAAGGCGTTCGTCATGGGGGTCGCGGCAGCGTCGTGCTGGGAAAGGGGCGGGAGGCCGAGGATCATCTCCATGGTGCGGAGCATCGACGTCGTCGAGTAGAGCGTCGAGTCGATCGCCCCCGGCCGGCGGGTGTACGGGGAGACCACCAGGGCGACCGTCCGGTGGGCGTCCACGTGGTCCGAGCCGTTCTGGGCGTCGTCCTCGACGACGAAGATCGCCGTCTCCGGCCAGAACTTCGAGCGCGATACCGCCTCGACGAGCCGGCCGACGGCCAGGTCGTTGTCTGCGACCATGGAGCGCGGGGTCCGCGCTCCTTTCCTGGTCCCCATCGTGTGGTCGTTCGGGAGCCGGACGATCGAAAGCCGCGGCATCTCGCCCTTCTTCTCGAACGCCCGGAACTCCTTGAGCCACAGGTCGACGCGGGCGTTGTCCAGGACTTCGGGGTCCCACCCCGGGAAGAAGGGGCAGGTGTTGCCCCGCAGGTTCGCCGTCTTCCCCTCGAACCGGCCGTCGAACTGCCCGGAAGGGTTCTCGGGAGAGATCCCGATGAACTCGCCGTAGTTCCGGATCGACAGCCCCGCGCGCACGGCGGCATCCCACAGGTACCCTGCGCTGGGCGCCGCGGTCGGCTCGTCGCCCTCGTACCCGTACGAGAACCCACGGTTCCCGTAGTTCGCCACCCAGGTCTTCTCGGTGTAGTCGGTCGCGTAGGCGGCCATCGACCAGTTGTGCCCGTCCGCAGAGATCTCCGCATCGGCGTAGAAATTGTCGAACAGGACGAACTCGTCGGCGAGGGCGTGGGCGTTCGGCGTCGAGTCCCGCCCGAAGATGGCGAGCGAGGCGTCGCCGTTCGCGCGCGACACGTCGCCGAAGACCTGGTCGTACGTCCGGTTCTCCCTGATCACGTAGATCACGTGCCGGATCGGAGACGCCCCGCCGCCGTCCGGGACCACGGCGGATTTTCGGGCCGGTGACCTCCCCTGCGACGCGGCCTTCCGGTTCGCGTAGGCCCGTGTCGTGAGACGGGCCAGCTCTGCCGGGGCCGGCACGGCGATCCGGGAGACCGACCCGGGCAGGTTCCGGGTCGCCCCGGCAGGGTTCTTCTTCCCGGTTCTGAGCGGGTCGGGACCGTCGAGGGCGTTGGCCCGCGACCCGGACCCCTTGCCGTTGGCGACGAACAGGGTCCGCCCGTCCGGAGTCAACGCCAGGGCCGCCGGGTACCACCCGACCGGGATGAAACCGACGGCCCGGGCCCCTTTCGGCCCTCCCCGGAGGTCGACCACCGCCACCGCGTCGTCGTCGGCGTTCGCCACGAAGAGGGTCCGGCCGTCGGGAGAGATCGCGAGGGCGTTCGGGGTGGACCCGTCCGG
>CAIMWE010000178.1 GCA_903845115.1 uncultured Acidobacteriota bacterium
GCGACCTTCTTGCCGTCCAGGATCTTCGGGTCGGGCGGCGGTGGGGCGGGCGCGGTCGGAGCGGTCATGGCTGTCATCTTCTCCCCTTTCGCGCGAGGTGGATCACCGCGATCCCGAAGGAGAGGGGGTGGATCTCCACCGCGGCAAAGCCGGCCTCTCTCAGCTTTCCCGCCAGCATCTCGGGGCCGGGCCAGCGGGACATCGATTCGGGAAGATACCTGTAAGCTCCCCCGTCGCGCGAGATGAGGCCGCCGACGAGCGGGAGGACGTACTTCAGGTAGAGCGAGACCAGCGGCCGGAGCGGCCCGACCGGCTCGGGGGCGAACTCCAGGATCAGGAACCGTCCGCCCGGCTTCAGGACCCGGTGCGCCTCGGCCAGTCCGCGCTCGAGGTCCTCGAAGTTCCGGACTCCGAACGCCGCCGCCATCCCGTCGAACGTCGAGGCGGAGAAGGGGAGCCGGAGCCCGTCGGCGGCCGCCTCCGGGATCGGCGCCGAGGCGGCCCTGATCTTTCGCTGCCCCAGGGCCAGCATCTCGAAGGTGAAGTCGGCCGCCACGACCCGCGCCTTCCCGCCCGAGGTCCGGTGGAGCTGGAGGGCCAGGTCGCCCGTCCCGGAGCAGAGGTCGAGCAGCCGCTCGCCGGGGGAAATGTCCAGCAGCGTGGCCGCCTTCCGCCGCCACGCCACGTCCGACCCCCCCGACAGCAATCGGTTCAACAGGTCGTACCGCGGGGCGATCGACGCGAACATCGACCGGATCCGTACCGCAGACTTGTCGAGGCCCTCGCTCACGCCCGGAGCGTAGCAGGAGCGGGCGAGCCGGCCGGGCTGGTAACCTGGGGAGGGAGAACAGAGGCTCGGGCAGCACCGGAACGGAGGCGTCTCGGCCCGGGAGGGCCGCCACGGCCTCCGCCGTCTTTCCCGGCGCCGGAGGAGTGGGATGAGGACCTTGATCGCTTCCGTCAACTACGACCGCTGGGCGAACCTGCGGCTTCTCCGCGCCGCCATGGACCTCGGGTGGGAGGCTTTCCAGAAGCAGGTGGGAGGGAGCTTCCCCTCGCTTCACGGGACCTTCGTCCACCTCCTGTGGGCCGAGCTCCTCTGGCTGGAGCGGTGGCAGGGGAACTCCGTCGCCCTGACGCTGGACGGGAGCTCGTACCCGGACCCGGAGTCGCTGCTGGCGGCCTTCGAGAAGGTCCACGAGAAGCAGCTGAGCTACCTGGGCAACCTGCCGTCGTTCGCGGCGGACCAGGTCATCACCTACGTGAACTTCCAGGGGCAGACCTGGCGGTACCCTCTCCGCGAGATGGTGCAGCAGCTGGTCATCCACTCGGCCTATCACCGCGGGCAGATCGCCTCGCAGCTCCGCCTGCTGGACGCGGTGCCGCCGCAGACCGATTACCTCCTGTACGTGGACACGCTCCGCCAGATCGGCTCCACGGGCCAGTCCGGGTGGGTTCGGACGCTGACGGTCCGCGAGGAGTAAGAGAAGCGGATGACCGCCTCGACGTCGAGATCCAGGCTCCTGGACGAGAAGGAAGCCCCGAAGGAGGCCCAGGGGGACCCGAAGGCGCTGCCGCGGTTTCTCGCTGCCCACCCGGAGGTGCCGGCCGACGACGGGCCGCCGCTGGTCGTCAGGAGAATTCCCTGATGGCCCTGCTGGAACCCTCTCGGACCATCCTGTACGTCGGTGACGAGAGCGAGCGCCTTTCGGAGTTCCGCGCCGAATTCGTGGCCGCGGCCGGGGAAGCGGTCGAGATCGAGACCGCCGGCGACGGCGTCGAGGCGATGGAGTGGCTGAAGGAGAACGGGAGGATGGGAGCGGTGGTGATCGTCCTCGACTTCGCCCTCCCGGTCCTGGAGGGCTACGGGTTCCTGAAGGGTCTGAGGGAGGAAGCGGACCTCGCGAACCTCCCCGTGGTCGTGATCTCAGGGAGGGCGAGCGATCCCCGCATCGCGAAGCTGGGCGCCAGGGCGCTCGTGGGGCGGCCGGTGGAGATGAGACAGCTCCTGGACGCCGTGCTGGGTCTCCTGCCCGGCTTGCCCGGCGCGTCGTAGGTTCGGATCGGGAGACCCCGCCGGAGCGCCGGCCGCACTCCAGCGCGGTCAGGGCCGGCCCGACCGCCAGAACGCCCGATCGCCTGAGCCGGCGGGATTCGATTTCGCCGGGGACGATTTCGTTTGAAATCCGGAGCGCCGGTTGGAGAATGCGGCATTCTCTCGGCGGGAGTTCCGCACACCGACGGGCGCGGAGTGTCGTCCGTCCCATGATTCCACGGTCCTTCCGGCCGGCGGGGACGCCTGCAAACGACTCTCTTGTCTCGTGGCTCGCCCCGATGAGAAGCCCGTGGGAGGCTCAGAAGTCGGCGGGGCTCCTCACCGCGAGCCCTGGACGGTTGAGCACGTGCGTATAGATCTGCGTCGTCGAAACGTCGGAGTGACCGAGGAGCTCCTGGAGCGTCCGGATGTCCTGCCCGGCCTCCAGGAGATGAGTGGCGAACGAGTGCCGGAGCGTGTGCGGGCTCACCGGCTTCGCGATCCCCGCCTTCGCCGCGGCCTCCTTCACCGCGTGCTGGAGGCCGGTCTCGTGGGCGTGGTGGCGGCGGATCGCGTTGGAGCGGGGATCCTTCGACAGGACCGCGGAAGGGAAGACGTACTGCCAGATCCACTCGCGCCCCGCGGACGGGTACTTTCGCTCCAGGGCCGGCCAGACGTAGGCGCCGGCGATCCCTGCCTCGAGGTCCGATTCAAACAGGGCCTTCACCTTTTCGAGGTGGGCGCGCAGCGGGGCGGTCGCCTTTTCCGGCAGCACCGTGACCCGGTCCTTCTGCCCCTTCCCGTCGCGGACGACGACCTGACGGTGGTCGAAATCGAGGTCCTTCACCCGCAGCCTCACGCACTCCATCAGGCGAAGCCCCGAGCCGTAGAGGAGGCAGGCCATGAGCGCGTGGGTCCCGCGCAGGTGCTCCTCGAGGCGGCGCACCTCCTGCCGCGAGAGGACCGTGGGGAGACGGACCGGCCGCTTCGCCCGGACGTAGTCGCCGATCTCCTCCCGCGGGCGACGGAGCACCTCGCCGAGGAAGAAGACCAGGGCGCAGAGGGCCTGGTTCTGCGTGCTGGCGGAGACTTCCCGGACGGTGGCGAGGTACTCGAGGTAGTCCCGGACGTCCGCGGCCCCCAGCTCCCCCGGCGGCCGCCCTCCCCGGAAGGCGGACAGCCTCGCCAGCCAGCCGGCGTAGGCCTCCTCGGTGCGGATCGAGTAGTGCCTCGTCCGGACCTCCGCCCGGAGCCGCTCGAAGTCCTCGGGGTACCTCCGGAGCGCCTCGTTGCCCGCGGCGTCCGCGAAGGGAACGTCTGCCGGGGGCTGGCCGCCGCCGCCTTCCCCCGGCGCCGTCGGTCGGTAGTCGTCGGCCGCCGCCTCCTTCCTGGCAGGGAGGGCGGGCCGCGAGCCGCGGCTCCAGGGAAAACCGGCAGCCCACCCGAGCCGGAGGTGGTCGAGGCAGAGGAAGCGCACCGCACGGGACATCTGGGCGGCCCGCCATTCCTCCAGTCCCGGGAGGGCGGCGACCGACCGGAGAAACGCCGAGACCTCTTCAGGCGTGACCGCTCGCAGCGCCGCGAGGTCCCGGTGTCCGGCGAACCGCCTCGCGTCCCTGACGTACCACTCCACGGCCTTCGCCGCGACGTGACGACGGGCAAGCAGAGCCGCGTAGTCGTTCCAGAAGCCGTCCGGAAGGGGAGACCGTCTCTGTTCCATCGAACCTCCGTGCCGGAACCGGGAAAGTCGGAAAACCGGGAAGTGGAAACAGGGAAACGGAAGAACCGGCGTCAGGCGTAATATAGGCGTAAGTATGTCGGTACAGTCCCGTCCGTCAAGAAGAAAAAGAAAGACCTCAGTCTAAATCCCCTATCCCAGACGTCAGC
>CAIMWE010000179.1 GCA_903845115.1 uncultured Acidobacteriota bacterium
AGGAGCTGAACGCCGGCGGTGGGACGAGGATCGAGGCGGGTCGCCACACGGTCACGGTGGTGAGGCCGGGGTTCAAGACGAAGACGTTCGAGGTCGAGGTGAAGCCGTCGGCCCCGCTGAAGGTCGTCGTCGAGCTGGAGAAGTAGCGCCGGAGATCACTGTCTCGATGACATCGGAGGACGCGGGTCCGGACGAGGTTTGGAGCGCCGTGCGGGGTCGGTCTTCACGCCGTCCGGGCATCCTGGCGCGGATCGTGACCATCGATCCTGGCTAGCCGGTATTCTCTGACCCCGATGAGAACACCGGAGACGCATCGCTCGGCCTGGGTGCTGCTGTTCCTGGGAGTCGCGGGGACCGTCCCCGTGCTGCGATCGCTCCTCGTGACCGACCTGAACTGGTGCTATCCGTTCATGACGAGCGATTCCTACGACTGGATCAACAACGGCCTGTTCTGGGCCGGCGCCGAGCTGAGGCCGACGATGCGGCCGCCGGGATACGCGTTCGTGATCGCGGCCCTGACGAAGATCGGTTCGCTGCCGCTCCTGCCCGTCGTCAATTTCCTCTTCCTGGGAGCGGGAACGGCGGCGCTTTACCTGCTCCTCCGGGAGCGCCACGACGGCCTGATCGCGGCGGTCGCGTGCTGGTTCTACTTCGCGAACGGCTACGTCCAGGACTTTGCCCGGTACGTGATGGCCGAGACGTGTGCCGTCCCGTTCTTCATCCTCGCGGCGCTGGCGTTCGTGCGGGCCGAGCGCCGGCCGAGGTGGTACCTCGCCTTCGGCGCGGCGCTCTCCTTGGCCTTCCTGTTCTCGTACGCGGCGCTCCCGGCCGCGGCGGGATTCGCGGCGGGTCTCCTCGCGACGCGCCGTCGCGACGTCGGCAGCCGGGAGGCCCTCGTGGCGGCCGCTCTCTTCGTCGGCACGGTCGGGTTCTGGTTCGGGTACCGCGCCTGGCATCACCATTCCCTCCCCGGGGGGCCGCACCACGACGTCGAGGACATGCTGCGATTCTCGGTTTCCAACGTCCGGTTCTTCGGGTTCGCCGGGCTCGCCCTCGTCGGGCTCGTCCCCCTCCCGCTCTACGTGCGCGGCGCCGCGGCCTTCCTCGAGGGCGCCCACGGCACCCGAGCCTGGCTCGCCGCGAACGTCGCGCCCGCCGCCTCCCTCGCCGCGTTCTTCTTCTTCGTCTACGACTGGGCCGACAAGCGGTTCCTGCTCTATCTACTCCCCTGCCTGATCGTCTGCCTGGCCGAAGGGCTAGGGAAACTGCGGACGTGGGCGTCCCGCGGGGCGCTTCCTACGGCCGCCGCGATCGCATTCCTGGCGGCCGCGCTCCTCTGGAACCAGATCCGGTACCCGACCTACGGCATCAGCTTCCTCGCCCTGACGCCCCGCGACTTCCTCCAGGCGGCCGTCACGATGACGAAGACGGCGAAGACGGAAATCCACCTCGCGGGTGCCCAGATCGTGCGTGTCCACGATTCCCCGTTCGCGGGCTTCTCGCGAGGTCTCTTCGACCCGCGGCCCACGCCGGTCCGGTGCGCCACGGACGAACCGTCGTACGCGTGCGTCGCGGTGCTCCGAACGAGGGCCGACTCCCTGCTGAAGAGCGGGGAAGTGATCGGCCTCGACCCGCCGGCGGGCTGGCCCGGCGACTACTACTCGCAGCTGAATCGCCTCGGAAACGCCTTTCAGCGGCCGGTCGGCCTCCCGGGGAACGCCTCCCTCGCCTTCGTCGGCAGCGAGCGAGCGAACTATGGGCCGCCGGTGGAGGCCTGCGGCCCGTACGCCCTCGTCCGGGTCCGTTGACCTCTGGCGAGAGCCGGCTGAACCGGGGATCGCTGGCCGCGCTCCCGGGGTCCGGCGCAATCCCGTGAGCCTGGGCCGGCGCCCTAGTCGAGAAGCCGGTCGATCGCCTGCGGCCAGAGGCGGGCGCCCACCGAGAGGGTGCGGGTCTCCAGGACGGCCTTCCTGGCGTTCCGGGCGATCCGGAGGCGGAGCTCGCGGTCTCCCAGGAGGGTATCGAGGGCATCCCGGAATCCGTCCGGCGTGACCGGCGCGAGGAGCCCGGTGACGCCGTGCTCGACGGACGCCCGGTAGACCGGGACGTCGGCGTAGACGCCCGGGATCCCGAAGAGGGCGTAGTCGAGGAACTTGATGTCGGACTTGCAACGGTTGAGGAGCGAGTCCTCGAGCGGAGCGATGGCGGCGTCCCAGGCCGCGGTCCTCCGGAACCACGGCACGAAGTGGACGTACTCGTGGTCGAGTCCGGGCTCGAGGGCCCGGAAGCCGTTCCCGCCGAAGAGGGGGAGGGCCGCCGGATCGGCCGTGCCGCCGACGAGCTCGAACCGGAGTCCGCCCTGGCTGGCCATCGACTCGCTGACTCCCCGGAGGACGGCGCGGAGGTCCTTCGCGTGGGTGCGCGTGCCCAGGTAACCGATCGTCTCGGTGCGGTCCCGGACCTTCGGCGCCGGTCCCTGGAAGAGGGTCTCGTCGAGGTAGTTCGGAACGATCGCGACGTTCGGGTTGAGCCGGGCCATCCGGCTCGCGAGGGCCTCGGTGGAGACGATCAGGCCGGCGGCTTCCCGGGCGAAGAGGGCGACCACACGGCGGATCTCGGCGAGTCGGCGGGCGGGGACGTCGGACCCGGCGAGGTCGAGCAGGCTGTCGTCCATCGTGTGGAGGAGCGGGATCCCCTTCGAGTGGAGAAGGGCGACGAGCCGCTCGGCGTCTTCGATCGTGGTCTCCTCCCGCCAGGACCGCTCCACGATCACCACGTCGGCGTGCGCGGCCAGCTCCGGACCATGACGGAGGCGAATCTTGCCCGAGACGGACGGGTGGGAGAGGGGCCGGAGGAGACGGATGTGGGTGCACCCGTACGGAGTCGCCGCCGGCCCGTACGTGCCGTGGAGGACGAAGACGTCACGCATCGGGGAACAGCGCCTCGAGAGCGCGGTAGGCGGCCGGGGCAGGGTGGTGCTGGATCACGTCGCGGAAAGCCCGGTCCATCAGGCGGCGCAGGAGGGGCGGGTCCTCGACGAGCCGGGTCAGCGCGTCGAGGCAACGGCCGGCCGTCGAGGTGTCGACGACGAGGGCGTTCTCCTCGTGCCTCGCGAAGCTGGGGGCTCCGCCCGCCGAGGGGACGATCGCCGTCGCGCCGCAGCCCATCGCCTCGAGGGCCGACAGTCCCATCGCCTGGTAGGTCGAGAAATCGGCGAAGACGTGGACCCGGTTGAAGAGCGACGCGAGGCCCGGTCCGTCGATCAACCCGGCGCTGGTGTAGGGGAAGGAGCGGCGAAGGGGAGGGAAGTCCGGGTGGGCGGGGTCGTCCCCGAAGACCGTGATGTCCACTCGGTCCCCGAACTTCGCGGAGAGGCTCTCCAGGACGTCCATGGTCAGGACCGGCTGCCTCCTGGCGCTCGACGGTCGGGCCATGGCGGCGATCCGGATGCGGTCGACGGGCGGCTCGGGGCCGACCGGGCGGAAGAGCGTCTGGTCGTAGCTGGCCCCGACGACGCGGCACCTGGCACCGGTCTGCCGGAGCACCTCTTCGCGGTTCCATTCGGTCTTGGTGAAGAGGACGAGCCCGTCGACCAGCGTGTACGACCGGACGGCGGTCGCTCCGTCCTTCGAGCCCTCGGGGTAGAAGAGCGGCTCGTAGTCCTGGACGTAGTAGCCGAGGACGACTCCCTTCCCTTTCCCCGCCAGCGGGGCGATCCACTCGACCGAGGCGTTGTGGGTGGCGACGACGGCGTCGAAGAAGCGCGCGGCCTCGGGGATCTGACGGGGCGCCGCGTAGAGGACCGGCAGGTCGAGGTCGGGGTAGCTCTTCTCGAAGTAGGGGCGGAAGTCGGGCAGGTTCAGGACGCGGACGTCGACTCCCATCCGGACCATCTCCCTGGCCTCGGTCAAGACGATGTTCGCCCCGCCCCCGCGGTCGCACACGGGCAGGACGAACAGGACGCGCTTCCCTTCCCATCGCGTCCGCCCTTCCTCGCGCAGTCGGTCGCGCGAAAGCAGTTCGCGGCTCCGCTCGCGGATGCCTTCGAGGACGCGCCCGCTCCGGCACTCGGCCACGCCCGCGTCGATCCAGGGCTGGCCGTGCTTCTTCGCCAGCGTCTCGCCGGCGAGGGCCGACAGGACCTTCCGCCGCTCGGTCGAGTAGCTCTTGGACTGTCGGTGGATGACGAACACGTCGTCGGCGAGGGCCAGCTCGAAGCCCGCCTTCCTCGCCCTCAGGCAGTAGTCGTTCTCCTCGCCGTAGCCCCGGCCGAACCCCTCCTCGTCGAAGAGGCCGATCGTGTCGATGACCTCCCGGCGGATCAGGAGGCAGAAGCCGTTCAGGAACGGCATCCCCGGGAAGGCGGGGCCGGCGTCCCCCGCGAGGAGGGCGGCCATCGCGTCGGGCGTCGTCCCTTCGGGCAGCGGGTTCGTGGCCCAGTCCCCGTGCGCGTCCGCCACGTCCGGGACCGATTGCCAGGAGGCGCAGTTGCTCAGCGGGCCGGCCAGCCCCACCTTCGGGCCCGATTCCGCGCAGGCGACGAGTCGCTCGAGCCACTCCGAGGTCACGACGGTGTCGCTGTTGAGGAGGACGACGTGGTCGGCTTTCGAGGCCCTCAGCCCCTGGTTGGCGGCGAGCGTGTAGCCGAGGGCGGAGTCGTTCCTTATCAGGAGCGCTCCCTGCGACGAGGCGAAGGAAAAGAGGAAGTCGCGGGTCTCGGCGCCGCTCCCGTCGTCCACGAGGAGCAGCCGGTACGGAGGGGTCGAGTGCCTCACGACCGAGTCGAGGCACTCCCGGACCTCCTCGAAGGCATCGTGGACGCAGACGATGACGTCCACCGTGGACGGGGAGCGTGCGGGGAAGGGCTGCCGCCGTGAAGCGGGCGAAGTCTCCAGCAGAAAGGGGGCGGGAGCGGGTCCCAGCGTCTCGAAGCGGTCCGCGAGGCGGAGCGGGAGCCGTTCCTTGAGGTTCCACCAGAAGTTCCGCAGCTTCCAGAAGTTGCTCATCTCCATCGCCTCGATCCGGGACCGGGCCGCCCGGAGCTCCGCGCGGGTCCGCTCGAGCTCCTTCCGGAGCTGCTCGACGGTCGGTTCCGTCAACGGACCTCTCCGGAGGGCGGGATCTGGTCGAGAGCGACCAAAGAGAGCGCGAACGCCTCGGCGGCGAGCTTCGGGTTCCGGCGGGACTCGGGGAGGGTCGACGCGAGGTCGAGCGCCTCGCCGGCCAGGTGGAGAAGGTCCAGACGGCTCCCCTGGCCGAGCCGTTCTAGGTCGTCGAACCTCTCCCGGTGGACCACCGTCTCGCCGGCCGGGTCCATCGCGGCCACGGCGGCGTCACGGAGCAGCCGGGCCAGCAGCTCCAGGCGCGCGGCGGTGGCGGCGGCGTCCTCGGCGGGGAGGCGGGATGCCAGGATCACTCCCCAGGCGGGCGAGCCTTCCAGCAGTAGGCCCGAGACGGCCTCGAGGAGCTCGTCGCGTTCCTGCCTCGCCGCGTCCAGGTCGAGCCCCGCCGCCGACTCCGGGTCGCCGGGGACGAAGGCCGCCCGCGCGGCGGCCTCCTCGGCGGACAGGCCGAGGCGACGGAGGGCTGCGGCCGTCTCGGAACGGGGCTTCTCGCGGAGCGCCCGGACGACGACGCGCGAGAGGATCGTCTCGGGGAGGAGTCGGGGGCGGGTGGCCGTGAGGACGAAGCGCGTCGCCGAGGGCGGTTCCTCCAGCACCTTGAGCAGCGCCGAGAACGCGGCCCCTTCCGTCCGGTCGACGTCCAGGAGGAGGATCACGCGGCGCTCCCCTTCGTAGGGGCGCCGGGCCGACTCCGCGACGATGGCGCGGATCAGGGCCGTCGGGATGGTGGTCTCCTTGCCCCCGGCCTGACCCTCGAACCGGGGAGCGTGGACGTGGCGGTCGCTCTCCGGGGCGGCCACCAGGAGATCCGGGTGCTCGTGCTCGGCGACCCGGCGGCAGTCGTGGCACGTCCCGGCCTCCTCGGGCGCGTGAGGGGCGGAGCGGCAGAGCAGCCGCGAGGCCTCGGCGTACGCCTCCCGTTCCAGCTGCCTGCTGAAGGCGCCGGCCAGGAGCAGGGGCGTCGAGGTCACCGCGCGGCTCGTTTTCGGAACGGCTCCAGGAACGGCTCGAGGTCTTCCATCAGGTCGGCGCAGACCTGGTCCGGGGAGGCCGAGGCGTCCAGGACGACGAAACGCTTCGGCTCCTTGCGGGCGCGCTTGCGGTAGGCCGTCCGCACTCTCTCGTGGAAGGCGATTCCCTCCCGCTCGATCCGGTCGCGGTCGCCGCCGGGGCGCGCGGCGATCCGGGCGAGCGCGGAGTCGACGGGGCAGTCGAGCAGGTACGTGCGGTCGGGCTCGAGGGGGGCGAAATTCTCCTGCAGGAGGTCGACGAGCTCTTCCCCGAGCTTGCGCCCCGCTCCCTGGTACGCCCGCGAGGCGTCCGTGTACCGGTCGCAGAGGACGATGCGCCCCGCCTCGAGGGCGGGGAGGATCCCTTCCCGCAGGTGCTGCCTCCGGTCGGCGAACATCAGGAGGAGCTCGGCAGCGGGGTCCATCGGCTCCGGCAGCTCGAGGAGGAGCCGGCGGAGCTGGAGGCCGAGGGAGGTCCCCCCCGGTTCCCGGGTCGTGACGACGGGGAGGCCCTCTCGCCGCAGCAATTCCGCGGCCCGGAGGAGCTGGGTCGTCTTGCCCGAGCCCTCGATCCCTTCGAACGTGATGAACAGGCCCTTCGGCCGCTGGGTCTTGCGGACTCTCACGCCGGCGGATTCTCGCACGGGGAACCCTCCGCCGATCCCTCCGTATACTGACCCGAACGTCGATCACGATGCAGGTGTCCGCCCCCCCAGCCGCCGCCTCCGACCCCCTGGGCGAGGCCCCCTCCGCGGGCCGGCGCTGGGCTGTCTTCTCTCTCGCCATCGCGAGCTGCCTGATCGCGCTGATGTCGGTGGTCGACATGTTCGTCGCGAGGCCCTGGGACGGCGTCGTCCCGGACCCGTACGCCGCCCCGGGGATCCTGGTCCAGGACCTCGTCCCGGGAGGAGGGGCGGAGAAAGCGGGAATCCGTCCCGGGGACGTGATCCTCGGGATCGGCCACCGGATGCTCTCCCGCCCCGTCGACGCCCCGCCCGAGCTGAGACGGCACGGGGTCGGCGAGCCGGTCCGGTATCTCGTGCGCCGCGGGGAGCAGGTGTTCGAGGTGACGGTCGTCCTCTCGGCGTACCGGGCGGCGTCGCTCTCCTACTTCTACTTCGTCTTCCTCGGCACCCTCTTCGTCACGCTGGGGTGGTTCGTCTATTCGAAGCGCCCCTCGGACCCCGCGGCCGCGGTCCTCTTCTTCCTCTGCACGCTCTTCCTCCTCTTCTTCGTCTGTCGGCTCCGGCCGCTGAGCTACTACTGGATCGACTACTTCGTCCAGCTGGCGGGGACGTTCGCCCTCTTCCTCCTCCCGGCGGTCTTCCTCCACTTCTTCCTCCTCTTCCCTTCCCGGAAGGACCTCCGCTTCGCGGAGGGGGCGACCGGGCGGACCGGGTCGGTCCTGGCCGCGCTGCAGCGCTTCCTGAACGGCTCGCCGCTCTTCCTCGTCCTCCTCTACACGCTGCCGCCGGCGACCTACGTGGCCCAGATGGCCGCGTACGCCGGGTCGGGCCGCCCCGAGCGCCTCGTCTACGGCGCTCCGCTCCTCAGCTGGATCCTCCTGGCCGACTACCTGGTGCTGGGGCTCCTCGCCCTCTTCCACTCCTGGTGGACGGCCCCGGAGAGGCGCCAGCGCCAGCAGATCCTGGTCCTCCTGGTCGGGACCCTCTCGGGCACGGTCCCTTTCGTCCTGGTGGTCTTCTGGTTCCCGGCGTTCTTCAAGAGCGACCGGCTCCTCGCGTGGGCCGTCGTCCCGATGGCGCTCGTGCCGCTGAGCTTCGCCTATTCGATCGTGCGGTTCCGGCTCTTCGACGTGCAGGTCATCGTCAAGAAGTCGATCGTCTACGCCCTCGTGACGGCCGCCGTGACCGGCTTCTACGCGCTGGCCGTCGTGACGGGGAGCCGGCTCGCGACGTCGTACGTCCTCTTCTCGTCCCCGCTCTTCGCCTTCTCGTTCGCTCTCCTCGTCGTCCTGGTCGTCGACCCGCTCCGCCGCCGGATCCAGGATTTCGTCGACCGGCGGTTTTTCCGGGACCGGGCCGACTTCCAGCGGGCGCTCGTCGAGATGAGCCGGTCGGTCGTCTCCCAGCTCGAGCGCGAGAAGCTCCACGACCTGCTGACCGGGCAGACGGCCGACCTCCTGAGGCTGGAGAAGCTCGTCCTCCTGACGCCGCGTCCCGAGGACGGGGCCCTCGCGGCGCCCTCCGCGGAAAGCGGCGGCGGGCTCGTCCTCCCGCTGGGGAGCCGGCTCGGCCTCCTCCTCGTCGAGCGGGGAGACCCCGTCCGGATGACCGAGCTCGGTCCGGCCCGCCTGGACGAGGCGTCGCGGCGATTCCGGGAGGCGGCGGAGAGGGAGGGCGTGCGCGTCCTCGTCCCCGTCGTCACCAGGGGGCGTCTGCTCGGCCTCCTGGCCGTGGGAGCCAAGCGGTCGGAGGAGGAGTTCGGCCCCGAGGACCTCGACCACCTGACCACGATCGCCAACCAGGGGGCGCTCGGCCTCGAGGCGGCCGCCCTCCACGAGGAGCTGACTCGGCGGGCCGAGGTGGAACGGGATCTCGAGATCGCCCGGGACATCCAGATCTCGCTCTTCCCGCGCGAGCTCCCGAGGCTGCCGGGCATCGAGTTCCACGGCGTCAGCCGGCCAGCGAAGGTGGTGGGCGGCGACTTCTACGACTTCCTCCCGTTCCCCGAAAACGGAAGGCTCGGACTCGTCGTCGGCGACGTCTCGGGCAAGTCGATCCCCGCCTCGCTCCTCATGGTCGCGGCCAAGGAGATCGTCTACGCGCGGGCGATGACCGACCCCGACCCGGCGGTCGTCTTCCGCGAGGCGAACCGGCGGATCTACGCCATCAAGCGGCGCATGTTCGTGGCCCTGTCGTACTTCGTGGTCGACCCCGAGGCGCTG
>CAIMWE010000180.1 GCA_903845115.1 uncultured Acidobacteriota bacterium
CTTGGAGTTCGCCCCAACAACCGGCGCAACAAGTTCCCTCGAACACGATATCAGAACTGGCAGTTGCCGGGTCTCCGCCTCGTCGTTCAGATTCACCGGCCGGCCAAGCACGGGGGCGGGGACTGGGAACCCGCCATCACGAACCTGTCCGCCGGGTGCAAGGTCAGCCCGCGAACCGGCCCTGGAGCTGCCCCGCCCAGGCGGCGCCCGTGCGAGGGGGGCAGCTCACTCGGAAGCAATATCACAGTGTTGAGACCTGACCCCCTATCGGTAGTTCCTCGCCTGGAGCTCGTACATCCCGGCGTAGATCCCGGCGAGCCGCATCAGCTCCTCGTGGGTCCCCTGCTCCACGATTCTCCCCTGCTCGAGGACACAGATACGGTCGGCCATCCGCACCGTCGAGAAGCGATGGCTCACGAGGAGGGCCGAGCGGCCGTCGAGGAGCCCCCGGATCGCCTCGAAGACCTCGAACTCCGCTCGCGCGCTCATCGAGCTGGTCGGCTCGTCCAGGATCACGAGTTGCGCGTCCCGCAAGAACGCCCGCGCCAGCGCCACCTTCTGCCACTCGCCGATGCTCAGCTCGACGCCGTCGTCGAACTGGTTCCCGAGGACCGTCTCGTACCCGCGCGGCAGCCGGGCGACCAGCGGCCCCGCCCCCGCCCGCTCGGCGGCCGTCGGGATGCCGGCCCCCTGCGGGTCCGACTCCACGTCCCCGATCCAGATGTTCTCGCGCGCCGACAGCGGGTAGTGGACGTAGTCCTGGAAGATGACCGAGATCTCCCGCCGCAAGGCCGCCGGGTCGAAGTCCCGCAGGCTGGTCCCGTCGATGGCGATCCTCCCCTGCGTCGGGTCGTAGAGCCGGCAGAGGAGCTTGGCCAGCGTCGTCTTCCCCGACCCGTTGTCCCCGACGAGAGCCACCACCTCGCCCGGCCGGATCGTCAGCTGGACGTCGTCCAGAACCAGCCTCTCGCTCGCCGCGTACCGGAAGGCCACCCCCTCGACCGAAAAGCCCGCCTTCATCGGACGGGGGACCGGCACGGGAAGGGCCGGTGCGGCGACCTCGGGCCTCAGTCCGAGAAAGTCCTCGAAGTGGGTCAGGAAGAGGCTGTCCTCGTAGAGGCCGGCGAGGCCGCCGAGGATCTCCTGCAGGTAGGCCTGCGCCCGCTGGAACGCCTGGAAGTACATGACCATGTCGCCCAGCGTGAGCACTCCCTTCAACGTCCGCCAGGCGACGAAGCCGAGCATTCCGAAGAGGGAGACGACGGCCCCGGCCTGCGCGACGAGGTCGAAGCCGCTGCGGCTCACCGTCAGCCGCATCCGCTCCTCGCGAAGTCTGTCCCGCAGCTCGCGGTAGCGCTCCCCGAAGATCCGCCCGAGGCCGAAAATCCGCAGCTCCTTGGCGTGGGTCCCGCTCGTGAGCATCCGGTGGAAGTCGTAGGCCCTCCGCTCGATCCGGGTGCGGCTCGCCTGCCAGGCGTGGAGCTTCCCCGCGAACCGCAGTTTCACGGCGATGCCCGGCAGGACCGCCACGAAGAGGACGACGGCCACGCCCCAGTGGAGAAAGAGGAGGAGCCCGGCGAGCCCCAGGAGCGACACCCCGCTCTGGACGATCGTCGTGAGCGCCTGGACCATCCGCGTCGGCCGGTAGGGGGCCTCCTGCTGGGCCCTGAAGAGCGTGTCGTGGTAGCGGGGGTCCTCGTAGTAGGCGAGGTCCACCGCGGCCGACTGGCGGTGGATCACGTCCATCACGTGGTCGGTCACCCGCTGCCCCTGCTGCTCGCGGACGATCTCGGCGAGGGTGCGGAAGGCCGCGGTCAGGAGCGCCACCAGCCCGGTGAGGCCGATCCAGAGGAGAACGCGCCCCAGGGCCCCCTCCTTGTCGGGCGAGCGGATGCCGGCCGTCACGGCATCGACCGTCAGCTTCGTCAGATAGAGGCCCAGGAGCGGCAGGGTCCCCTGGACCACCACCAGCGCGCAGCCGACGATCGTCCAGCCCCGGGCGCTCTCCCAGACGAGGCTGACCGCGCGGCGCAGCGGCTTGAGTCGTCCGATCTGGAACAAGGTCCCTTCCGCTCCTCCGCCCCCCGGCGCAACGCCCTGAAGCGCCGCCCCGAAGCCTGGCCTCGAATCTCCGAGTCTACCCGCCTCGAGTCAACCCCGTCTCGAGCGCCCGCCCCCCGTCCGTGAGGATCCGCTCCCCGTCCCGAAGCGGGCTGAAGATCGTCGCGTGGGCGTGGTCCAGGTCGATCACCTCGGCCGGCGAGAGGGTGAAAGCCCCTCTTCACCCCCCCAACGAGCATCACGGAGCGGTTAGCAACTTTCTTCCAGAGTCCCCGCCCGTCCCTTTCACAAAGCCGGAGGAGTGCATACCCCTTGCGCTCCCGCGGTCCTTGAACCACGCCCTACTTCACGGATTCCCATGGGCCAGGATCCAAGGGATCAAGGGGTAGCGGGCCGTTACGAGCCAAAATACGACGCACAGAACTGACATCCGTTATTAGTCAAATTGCAAATATTATTAGCATACAATGCCGACCCAGAAAAACCCCCCGGACTACTCGCACTCGTCTTAGATACATCAAGCACCGCCTCCTCCGGCTTGCCCCGCACCAACACGAGCAACGCAGGCTCGCTCCAGGACTTCTTCGCTATCTTCATTTCGGGTCTTTCCATGAAACGAATCTCCTTTCTCTCGCCACAGTTCGCTCTCTATCGTTCAGATCCGGTTTGACCCCAGGCTCTCCTGGCTTCATTCATCGATATCCACCCGCCCGGAACCTCGGCGTCGAAACCCTCCGCGTCGAAGATCGAAGCCCTCCTTCGCGCGAAGCCAGGCTCCGCTTCGCCTCCTTCGAGAGGCACACCACGGGCTCTCCGGCACGTGCCATCACCATCTCTTCTTCCGCCTCGAGGCAATGCCGCAGGATCAGGAGTCCCTGCATTCGCCCCGTGAAGTTGACCGCTAAGAAGGGAAGAGGCTGCGCGGCCGAAAAGACACCGTCAATCGCTTTCGGTTCCCGCCTCCGCCCGGCCGGCGGCCAGCCCGCCGGCGGCGGTCAGACGGACGCCTCGAACGAGAGATGAACCACGCCGAACCGCCTGTTCAGGACCTGGCCTGAAGCACCCCTTCGGGCGAACCCCAGCCTTCTTCATCCGGTAAATCCCGCGGTCCGAGCCGGACCCATCCCCCGGCACGTCATGCTGCAGCTCCGCTCCTGCCTGGCCGCTTCGGTGACGGGAAGGGCCGGCATCCCTTCGCCCGGGCGAAGGTCCTCGACCTTCGCCTTCCGGCTCGCTCGTTCGGGCTGAGGCCCCGGCCGATGCTCACGCCGATGCTCGAATCGCTCCCCCCCGGCACTTGCCGGCCGAGCGGAGATGCCCGGGGCGGAGAGTAGACTTCCCCCCGGAGAGTCCGAACGTGAACGTACGAGAGGGGAGCCGAGACGTCGCCGGTCCAATGAGTGGCCTCAGGAGGGGCCTTCAGCGCATCTACGGGCAGCGGCTTCGGGGCGTCTATCTCTTCGGATCGCGGGCTCGGGGCGATGGCGACCTCGACTCCGATCTGGATGTGCTCGTGGTTCTCGACAGAGTCGATCACTACCTGATCGAGCTCGACCGAACGGGTGAGCTCGTATCGCAGATCTCGCTCGCCGCCGGTGTGGCGCTGAGCCGGGTCTTCATTCCGGAGTCCGAGTGGCTTACTGGACGTAGCTCCTTCCTCGAGAACGTCCGCGAAGAAGCCGTCCCGGCATGAATGCACAGACGCTGGGCCTTCTGAACAAGGCTGAGCGCGCGATCGCGGCGACTGAATCGCTACTTCGGGACGGGCTTCCCGAGTTCGCGTGCGGCCGGGCGTACTACTCGATGTTCTACGTCGCAGAGGCGCTCCCCGTGGAGGAGGGCCTTCGCTTCAGGAAGCACTCCGGAGTCCACGCGGCGTTTGGAGCCAGGTTCGCTGCAACTTCGGAGATGGATCCGAAGTTTCATCGCTGGCTGCTGGATGCCTTCGATGCCGTCAGTGCGGTGCGGGTCGTTCGCGACGAGTTGAGCTCGAAGATCGCGACGATGTCGGTCGAGGAAGAGAATCGCTGGCTTCGATCGGGGGAAATCGATGACCCGAAGCTTCGACGTCTGATGGAACTGGCAGTTCAGGATCAGGTCCATGGTCTTGAATCGCGAGGAGAGCCGTCGCGCGGATCCTGAGTAGTGCCGGTGGGGAACTGACTCGCCCCCGGTCATACCGGTCGGGCGGGACCGGCAAGGAACGGCCCCTCGGCGCGGCCGTGGCCCCTTCAGCCGGTTCGCCTGAGATCCGACGGGGACGGGCTTTCACCCCCGGATGACGGTGATGGTCCTGCCGGAGGGGGACTCCGCCGTGGTCGACGTCGTCCTCTGGCTGATCGGAGGGAGCCCGGATCGCCGGTCGAAGACGACGAGCCAGCCCGGGGAGAGCCCGAGGCCGTCGAGATACCCGTCGAGCTGCTCGAGCCCGTCGTCCATGGGGTCACTGGCGCCGTCACGCCACACCTTGAGCTCGATCGCGAGAACGGTCGCGCCGTAGCGCAGGCAGAGGTCCATGCGCCCGCTGCCGACAGCGTATTCGCGTTCCAGGGGCCCTCCCCCGTTGACGACTCGATGAAGGAACGCCATCAGGACGAGGTGCGGAGCGATCTCGTGGTACGAGGCGGCGCCGAGAAGCGGCTGTCCGTGCTGGCGCCAGAAGGCAAGAAAGGCGGCGAGGAGCCGC
>CAIMWE010000181.1 GCA_903845115.1 uncultured Acidobacteriota bacterium
CAACAATCACTGGCGCCTCGAGAAGCTCGGCTACCTCTCACCCGCCGAGGCTCGTGCCGCCGCAGTTCACCAAATTGCCGCATGACGCATGATCGATTGTGTGGCATAATGTTGTGTCTAGAAAATTGGGCGCGGTACAGATCGTGACGGTCACGAAGACGAAGGCCCCGAGCAATCGCAGCAGAGTCAGGGAGAAGAAGCTCCCCAGGAAGGCGCTGCCGTAGTCGAACGGACTTATCCCGGTCATGACGGCCTGGCCGTCCTCCTGGAACGGAAGCGAGAACTGATAGCGCCCCAGGCGATCCGGCGAGACGTTCACGCATTCGACCGCGACGTCGAGTGTGCCGTCTCGGGTCGCGTCCAGCATTGCATTGATGGACGGCCACTCGGAAATCTTGTAGGGAATTCCCTCGCGTGCGGCAATCAGCCGCCAAAGATCGATGGCAATTCCACGCCAGGCCGCATGCTCCAGGTAACTGCAGGGCGGTGACCCATCCACGACTCCCACTCTCAGGATCTGCTCCTGTGGCGAAGCTACCGCGGAAAATGCCAAGAGGACCAGGCCGACCGTGAACGTCAGGGACCGTCCAAGCCTTAGCGAGAGCCACTGGGGCCTGGCGGCCAGCGAGTCAGCGGGCACTGGCGGGCCGCCTCGAGAACGGGCCACAGGAGGAGGATCGTGACGTCTCACATTGACCCCTGGAACACGAGCCAGTCTAGCACCGAGCTATGAGGGGAAAGAGGGCCTCGGGTCGCGGGAACGGCGCATCTCCATACTCGCAGCTTCTTCGGGGACCTCTCGCTACGTCTGCGCCATCCTGGCGCCTCGCGCTGTCAATGGCTGGGGGTCCCGAGATGGTAGGGATATCTGAGAGCCGCCGTCCAGTTCTGGAGCACGAGGGTCTGGTCGCTGATCGATTGTCCGCCCACCAAGACCTGCGCGCGAATGGCCCCGTCCTTGGGAGCCATCCCGCTCTTGAACCGAGTCCCGCTCATGGCCGCTTGCCACCGCCCCGAACCAAGGTTGATGGAGAAGGAGAGGCCTTCTGCCTGGTACGTGAGCAGCCCGCCGGTCTTGATCGCGTTCAGGAAGCCCTCGGTCGAGAGGAGAGGGAAGTCCACGGGAACGCCGTTGACGCGGATCTCCACGTCCCCGAACGCGCCGACGTTTTCCGGAACGTGACCCGCAAGCGAGATCCTTCCCACGCCCGTCTCCGAGTGATACTCGCCTTGGGCCTGCTCGACGCCGTAAGGCTGAGAGGTCGAGCCTTCCTCCTGGTGGGACCAGGTGACGTCCGCGCCGTGTTCCAGCCAGCTGGTGAAAGCGTACCTCCCTTCGAGGACGAGGGAGATGCGGACCGAAGCGTCGCCCTTGACCTCCTGGTCCAGCGTCCTGGACAGGGCGACGAAGGCCCACGTCTCGTTCGCGAAGTCCAACGTGAGCAGGAACCAGTCGTTTGCAAGGCCCGCGCTGAAGCCCCCGACGCCGGTCGTGAAGTACTCCCAGGTATTGCCATCCCGATACCAGAA
Organism: uncultured Acidobacteriota bacterium; assembly: GCA_903845115.1. GTDB lineage: Bacteria > Acidobacteriota > Thermoanaerobaculia > UBA5066 > UBA5066 > CAIMWE01. The sequence continues at coordinate 1,531 of CAIMWE010000181.1, forward strand.
GCCGTTCGGACCATTCGTCGAGAAGAGGTGCCCGTTCAACGAGACCGACGCCCCTTTCGAAGGATCGAACTGGCCGGCTGTCAGCGGCATCGACATCTCGGTTCCGTCCGTATCGAGCCACGACATGTGCCCGCCGCTGAGGGCGTACCCGTCCTGCCCGTCGGTGACTCCGTGGTGGATGGTCCCGGAGACCCAGGCGGGCGCGAGGGCGCGCCCCGCCGAGCCGCCTGCCACCGTCCCGTATTGGGTGACGTCCCAGGTGATGCACCAGGGCAGATTGCCGCTGTACCCCGTGGGGATCCAGGGTGCCTTCGCGGTGTGCGCCTGAAGCCAGAACGGCTGGACGGTCATGCTGTTGACGTAGCCGGGGGTGTAGGGCGGGATGGGCACGTTGAGGGCGCAGGAGACGTTCTCCGTGATGGTCGATTCGGTCTCGGTCTCCGTCGTCCACTCTCCGGCGTAGCCGATCGTGACATTTTCCGAGAAGCCCAGGAAGCTGAACCTGTCTCCCACCTTGACGTCGAAGCTGTTCCTGTTGCCTTTCGAATCCATCTTGGTGAGGCTCTTCGTGTAGGAAACCTCGTTGCGCAGGCCGAGGGTCAGCCCGGGCATCTGTGGGATGGTCGTGTCTCCGAAGACCGCCGCCCAATCGGAACCGCCGTCATCCCAGTTGGGGAGACCGGCGTTCCAGCCTTTGACGTCGGTCGAATTCGGATAGGCCGGCATTCCCGCGAAGAGGCCGGGGTACTCGCCCTGCGACGGGTTCGCCAGGTCGAAGTAGGCCGTCTGCTGGACGGTGGCGCCAAGCGAGGTCGCATACATGTCCTGGTTCAGGTACGTCCCCTGGCCAGTGGACTGGTCGTAGTCGTACGCGTACAGCTTGTACCACTGCGTCACGACGGTCGGGGCGTTGAAGATTGCCCAGCCATGAGTGCCCTGGCTCCCCGGCTGCTCGGAGCACGGCCCGAGCTGGAAGTCCTGGGAGACGCTCACGGTGCTGGATGTCCCGTGACTTGCGGTCCAGGCGTGGGCATAGCTGAGGTCGAGGCTCCATTCCCCCAAGCCCGCCTTGATCTTCGATCCCGAGGCCACACTGATCGTCGAGGACGACGTGGAGGTCGTGGTCACGGTCGTGGACGTGTCCTTCCCGTAGTCGACCGACGCGAGCGGGTTAACCCCGCAGGGGTCGGCCACTCCGTTCAAGGGAAAGGGCGGGGGGCCGAGGACGACGCCGACCAGCGTCCAGAGCTTCTGCAGCTCCGTCCCCGCGAAATTCGAGGTTGCCGTCGGCGTGCCGCGCCAGCCGTAGGTCGGATCCTTTCCGTTCTGGGGGACCATCCAGTCGGACCGGTTCGCGAAGAATTGGTCGCCGGGGACGAGACCCGAGTAGAGCTCCACGACGTGCGACATGCGCATCGTCCCTTTCGTCGCATCGATGGTGTCAAACCAGGGGAAAGCGTAAAGGTAGCAGGCGACCGAGGTTTGCGTCATGTCCTTGAAAGTCCACGTCGCGTCGGACAGGTTGTATTCCCACCGCCCTTGATGCTCCCCGTCGCTTCCGTAGTCGGTCATCCCGTAGAACTGGATGGCCCCCGCCTTGGCGCCAGGGCCGGGCAGCCCCGCGGACGTCCCCAGGAGGAGGCTGCCGTCGACGATGGGCTTCCAGAGAGCGGGACTCGCAGACGGCCAGGGGAGGATCGTCTCGCCGATCACCGTGGTCAGATCGGGAGGCTGGACGACGCAGGAGCGCAGGTTCCGGGGATTCGACCCGTCGTTGTAGATGAACAGGATGCCGGCGGGATCGTCGCCGATCGGGTAGAACGTGACCGCGGCGATCATCTGCGAGGGGGGCGCCTGGTTGAAGTGGGGCGACCAGGTGGCGAAGAGCTTTCCGTCCTTCGACACGAAGCCGGCGCCGGGCGCCGCCAGGACGTAGATGGCGTCGCCGAAGACCGCCGCCGCGGCGCCATTCGGGGGGAGTCCCGTGACGATCGTCGTCGGACCGGTCTGTGCCTTCGTGGAGGGCTCCACCGTGATGTACCGCAGCGCCCCGCTGGACGTGGTGAAGAAGACGTACAGCAAGCCGTTGTAGACACAGGCGCCGAGGTCGCCGCTGATCGCCTCGGTCGTGAGGACCTTCGTCCAGTTCCTGACCCAGCCGTTGTTCCAGACGATCTGACTGAGCTCCAGGTCGGGCGCCCCCAGCGGATTCTTGTGATTGATGAACGAATAGCCGAACCCGCCGTAGTAGAGGCCCTTCGCCGGCGACTGGCAGAGGGAGGCCGCTGGGTCCTTGGTCGCCGCGAAGAGAGCCATGGAGAACCCCATTGCCAGAATCGCGACGCAGAGGGTCTTCCCCAGCCATCCGAGGACCCGCCGCGCTCCGTCAGCGCCAGATCTCTTCATCACTCTCTCCTCATCGCTTGGCAGGGCGGCCATTCGACAGGTCGCTCTGGCACGAAACCAGACTGCTGGCTCATCTCGCCTGGCCGAACTGGTTCCCGGGGGTCCGAGTCACGAGACTAGTGGACCATGCTCGTACCGTCCACACAGCCGCCGTAGCTCCCTGACGGCTTCGTGAAGACGACCTTCTGCCCCGTCCTGGCGTTGCGGTACGTCACCGTGTACTCGAAGTCGGTGAGCCCGGCCGCGAACAGGAGGAAGGGCTGGGCTTTTCCCCAGTCGAGGACCTTCACGAAGAATTCCGGGCTCGCCGCGTCGAAGGAATAGAAGAAGCCGAACTGATCTCCCTGCGGAAGCGCCGTGGCGATGCCGCTCTGACCGGAATGCGGACTCCACCAGGTCACCGAGACCGAGACCTGCCCTCTGGCCAGCAAGAGCTCGGAGGCGGCGGCCGGCTCGGGACTCCCGGTCACCCCTTCGCGGGACGGTCCGGCCGCCCGGACCCCGTCGCGCGGCGCGAGGAGTTTCTCGGCCTTCGCCTCGATGCCGAGGGAATTCCCCGGCGTCACCTCCGTGGCCTTCCCCGTCCCCGGGTCCCACGACACGGCACGAATTCGGGGCAGGTCGCTCGAGCTGGCTCCCCCGGCCGCCGACCCGGCGGGCTTGGTGGCGGAGAACGTCTTCCCGCTCGAGATGTTCGTGAACGTGACGGTGTACTCGAAGTCCGTCAGCCCCCCCCAGAGGAGGAGGTACGGCTGCGAGCTTTCGATGTCGAGGACCTTGACGAACACCTCGGGGTTCTGGGCGTCCGAGAAGAAGAAATACCCGTAGACGTTCCCCTTGCTGACGGCCGTCGCCTTCCCGGCCTTCCCCGTGTACTGGTCCTTCCACGTCAACCCCACGCCGACCTTGCCTCCGGCGAGGAGGAGCTGGTTCGGATCGACGGGCGGCCGAGGGGCCCGGGAAAGCGGGAACGAGACGGTGTCGCCGATGACCGGGGGGTCGTAGACGCTGGGAGTCTCTGCGGAATCGTTCTCGAGGACGGACGCGGCGAAGACCTCTTGCGCCGTCGCCAGGTTGGCCTGTGGGTCCACCGTGACCTTGAGATACCCCAGCTTCCTCGTCTCACCGACCACGTACGATGTCGGGTGGGGATCCCCGTCGGCGAGATCGGAGAACCGGCCCCCCGCGTTGCCGACGACGAAATACGGGGTCCCCTCCACGGAATATCTCTGATAGTTGTGCGTGTGACCCGAGAAAGTCGCACTGATCCCGGACCCCTGGTACAGCGTTTCCCAGGGCTGGAGGTCGGGGTTCGAATCGGTTCGGCCCCAGTCCCAGATCGGGTGATGGTGGATGGTGAACGTTCCCAGCCTGGCGCCTTTCAGCTGATCGATGAGCCAGGGCACCTGGCTCTGGGCGAGCGCGAGCGACGTCTGCGGATCGTCGCTGGTGGTACACGTGGCCGGATCCGGGGTGTCGAGGACGAGGAACTGGACGCCGGCGAGGCCGAAGGAATAGTGCAAGGGCCCGTCGAAAGACCAGACGAACTCGTCGGGCGTGCTGGGGGGAAAGGTCCCGCCCGAGTTGTGGTATTCGTGATTCCCGATCGTGGGGAAGATGGCCACCTTCGCGAGCATCGGGTCGGCCACCTGGAAGAACTTGCCCCACAACGACTGGCTCTCGTGGCCGGCATAGTCGCCCCCGTGAAGAACGAAGAGCACGTCCGGCTCCTTCGCGATGGCTTCCGCCACGTACTTGAATCGCATCGCCTCGGTGTAGGTGTGGCCCTCCTGGGAATCGCTGATGACGACGAAGGTGAATGGGCCATTCATCGGCATCGACCGGAACGCCCGGATGGCGAACGCGGGCGTGCTGCCGGAAGGCCTGACCCGGTAGACGTACGGCGTGCCGGGGACGAGGTCCGTGAGCGGAACGTGCTGGTAGGTGCCCGGGGCCTGGGAGGAGACCGTCTTCTCGAAGCTCTTGTTCTTTTCGTAATAGCTGGACGTGGCGAAGTCGACGAGGCCGGACCCGTCCGTTTCCCCTCGCCAGTTGATCGTCGCCGAGTGTTCCGTCGTCTTCGTGACCCAGGGAGCCCAGATATCGTTCGCCGCCGTTTGCTGCGACCACGCGGCAGGAGGCGTGAGCAGCAATGTCGACGAGATCGCGATGAAGAGCGAGACCCTGGCCAGGGGCACCAGGGAAAGGGATCGCCCCCGCGTGATGGCGGATCGTATCGGGGACCGTCCGGGAGAACGTGCGTTCATCTGTCTTCCTTTCCTCTTGTAGTCTCGTCTGTCAGCAGGCGGCACAGGACGACGCCGAGCTGGTCCGTCCCGACGAAGGGTGTGGCCGTCCCAGAGCCATCGACAGCTTCGATCACGCCCGCCACCTGGCGTTGCTCGGCCGGGTCGAATCGGTAGAAGCGGACGATGAAGCTCTGGATCAAGCTCTGGACCGGAGGGACCTCGGTCATCCATGCACGGATACCATCCCCTCACCCACAGATCGCCTACCGATTCGAGCCGGGTCTACCGGTCCGGCCGCTCAGAGGAGCGAGGCGTAGACGGCTTCCGTCCCTGGCGAGGGCGCGATGCCGAGCTGGGTCTGGAGGACGTGGCGGCAGCGCCGATACAGCTGGACGGCCTCGGATCGCCGTCCGAGCTTCTGGTAGCAGAGCATGAGACGGGCGTAAAGCCCCTCGACCAGCTCGTCCGCTTCCAGCCCCTTCAGGTAGCAGTCGGCCGCGCTCTGCCACTCCTCCCTTCCCTGGAGGTGCGCGGCGGCAGCGACAACCAGGGAGAGAAACCGGTTCTTCAGCTGCTCGTCGCGGACGACGGTCCATTCCCGGTCACGGTCTGCGGGCAGAAAGGGCCCCTGATAGAGACTGGCAGCCTGGCGGAAGAGCCGCGGGAGCTCATCACCTCGCGATGCCGCCGAACGGCCGAGCACTTCCTCGAGAGCCAGGCTGTCCACCCAGCAGGACCGGGGATCCAGAGTCAGCTGCCGGGCGGAGGACAGGATGCACTGATCCACGCCGAGCAGCCGCCTCAGGCGGCTGAGCGTGGTTTCGAGGGCCTTGCTGGCCAGATCACCGTCCGCGTCCGGCCAGAGCGCATCGGTGACGCGCTCCACGGGCACGCCTCGGCCGCCGAATGCGATGAGCACTTTGAGCAGCTCGAGCGGCTTTCGCGGCGTCTTCCGCGAGAATTCGAGGGGCTCGCCGTCGGTGAGGATCCCAAAACCTCCCAGGGTGTGGATCGCGAGCCGCCAGGGCCAGCCCTCGGGCGCCGGACACGAGGGATCTGGCGTCAAGTGCTGTCGCCGGATGAGCCCCTGGACGTAGTCCCGCTCGATCCCCGCCGCGAGGGCCTTCGTGCAGAGGAGGCTGGCGACCGCGGGGCGCCAGTAGACATAGGAAGTCACCCCGGTACGCCGGCCCAGCGCCAGGGCCTTTCCGATCGAGGCCAGGCCCTCTTCTTCCCTCCCCTCCCGGAAAGAAAAGTAGGCCTCGGTCGAGAGGAAGGCATGCTCGAACCAGTGAGAGTCGGCACCGATCAGGCGCCGGCCCTGGTCCAGATGGGCCTGCGCCCGTTCCTTTTCCCCTAGCTCGAAGAGAGCCTGGGCCAGCCCGACGTGATTCGTCATCGCGTTGACGGTATGGCCCATCCCCTCGGTCACCGACAGGACCGTGGCCATCCGCTCGCCCGCCGCGCGGAAGTCCCCTCGCAGCAGGTCCCGCCAGGCCAGGGCGGAGAGATAGTAAACTTGGTGCATCGCATTGAAGCCGGCCTTCAGCGCGACCATCTCGTCCAGGAAGTGGTCCGCGCCGGCTTCGTCCCCGGCGAGCGCCGCACTCACCGCGCCGTAGTAGAGGAGCATCGGCTCGAAGTGACGAATCCCGTGCTCCCGCGACAGCCGGAGCCCGCGCTTGACCGCGTCCAGGCAATCGGCGACCGAGCCGGAGCCCAGGACGGCGTAGATGGCGCGGATCACCTCCCACTGGACGAGCGCCAGGGGCCGCAGGCCGAGCGACCCGGAAGCGGGCGGCCGGACGTTGCGGAGCAGGACCTCGGCCTGGTGGATCTCCCCGAAGAAGGTGTAGTGCATGAGCAGCCGGGCTCCGACGGTCAACGCTCCGGCCGGATCCGGGTCGGTCCGCAAGAGCGCCTCCGCCCGCTCCCGCCACCATCCGATCCGCGGGTGCCACGGCTGTCGGAAGGTGAGGCCGAAGAGCATGTAGGCGACCGTCTCCCGCTCCGTCTCAGGGGCCAGGGCGGGCAGGCCGTCGCCTAGTCCGTCGAGCCAAGCCAGCCAGGGGTCCAGCTTCGAGTAGTCGTTGTGCTCGGTGATGATCGAGTCCACGACCGCCGCCCAGGCGGCAAGGGCCCAGGTCGCGTTGCCGGCGACGTTGAAGTCATGGAAAGCCCGTTCCAGGAGCGTCCGGCTCTCCTCGATGTCGAAGGGCATCCGGCAGAGCCCCAGCCAGTAGAGCAGCGAGGGATGGGCCGCGAGAGTGTCCTGCGGCAGCCTGCGCAGGAACCTCTCGAGGGTCTGTGTGCGGCCTTCGCGGACCAGCCGCCCGGCCCAGTCCGTGAGAAGACGAACCAGGCCGTCCCAGTCGCCGGCATCCGCGAACAGCGCGGCAGCATCCTCCGTCTCTCCCGACTCGCTCAGGATCCGGGCGGCCCGACCGCGGATCATGGCCAGCTCGGCCGCCTCCATCTCGGCCGCCGCTCGCGCCATCAGGAAGTCCCGGAACAGAGGGTGATAGCGGTAGTCGCCGCCGTTTCCGACGAGTCTCTCCGTGAAGTAGTTGTGACGGCACAGCTCGGCGAGGATGTGACCGGCCGCCGCCATACCCGTCAACCGCTCGGCAAACGGGACACCGATGGTGGGGAGGAAGGCGGTCTCGAGCAGGAAACGCCGCGTCGCCGGCGCCGTCGGCTCGAGGATCTGGCCGGCGAAGTAGTCGAAGACCATCTCCAGGTCGGGATCCGCTGCCGTTCCCGGACCGTAGATGCGAGCCTGCTCGAGCAGCAGGATGATCCCCGCGGCCCAGCCTTCCGCTCGTACGTGGATCGCCTCGATGCCCTGTCCGTCCAGGCCCGGGACACGGCCTCGAACGAGCTGCGACGATTCGCCGCGCGTGAATCGAAGCTTCTCCGCCGCGAGCTGGCCGAGCTTGTCGTTCGCCTGCAATCGAGCCAGGGCCGCCGGCGGTCCGTCGCGACTGATCAGCACGACCTTCACCCCCGGAGGGACGAGGTCGAGTCCGATGGCGATCATCTCGTGAAAGGGCGCGCTGACGGGCACGTCCTGGTAGTTGTCCAGAACGATGAAGATTCCCGGCCCGGCCTCGGGCGGGGCCAGGGCGGTGAGCAGCCGGTCGAAGACCGTCTCGAAGAATTTCCGTGTGAACGTGGACACGCCGGCCAGGTACTCCGGGGTCAGCGACGGGAGGGGGGCGTCTCGTGGCGCAACCTGGCCGACGGCCAGCCCCATGTAGTGGAAGAACGTGGCGAGGTCCGCGTCCCCCTCGTCGCACTGGTACCAGAGGGAGGGGACCCGCCTTCCCTCGAGATAGCTGGCCACGAGGGTGGTCTTGCCGGACCCGGCAGGAGCGCCGACCCACAGCACCGGGCGCCTGGTGTCCTCGTCCAGCAGCGAAAAGAGCCGGTCTCGCACCACCGTCCCGGACGTCTGGGGCGCGGTGATCTTGGCAAGATGGGAGGGATGTCTAGCCAGGGGCTCCAACCTTTCTCACGGTCCCCCCGTGGAGCCGAGGGACGCTCTACGATACGGCAAGAATCGACTCCCACGCCGGGCCGCCCGGGGCGTTGAAGCCGGGGCCTGGCGGAACAGAAGGGGAACGGAGGGCTCAGCTCCTCCGGGCCAGCCGCCGAGGCCAGCTCCAGCCCGAATCCTCCAGGAGCTTCTCGATCTCGTCGTCGGGCAGCACCCGGCTCGACGCCTTCGCCGCCTGGAGGATCGCCTCGACCCGCTCGGAAGTCGACTCGAAGCCGTGGGAGGCGAGCCAGAGTTCCACGTTCGACTCGCCGGACATCGGGCCCACCTCGATCTCCTGGCGCCGCCCCACCCACCCGGCCGGAAAGCTCGAATAGACCATCTCCGCGAGGTCCAGGTCCCCCTTGCGGCGGGCTTTCAGGATCGCCGCCGCGTGGACCCCGGTGCCGGTCCGGAAGGCGTCCCGTCCGACGAACGGGTAGCTAGGCGGGATCGCCACGCCCGTGGCCTTCGAGACCAGGTCGACGTACTCGGGGAGCGTCGTCAGGTCCCGGTCGATCCAGCCGAGGAGCTTGAGGTTGACCAGGAGCTGCTCCATCGCGGTATTCCCCACCCGCTCGCCGATCCCGAGGGCGCAAGCGTGCGCCCGGTGCGCCCCGGCCTCCAGCGCCGCGATCGCGTTCGCCACGCCGAAGCCGCGGTCCTGGTGGCCGTGCCAGTCGATCTTCACGCTCGGCTCCACGCGGGCCACGACGCCCGCGACGAAGCGGACCACCGCCGCCGCGCCGGCCGGCGTCGCGTGGCCGACCGTGTCCGACACGCAGATTCTCCGGGCACCCGCGCGGATGGCCGCGGCGTACATCGCCTCGAGGTCCCGCGGCCGCGCACGCGTCGAGTCCTCGGTGACGTAGAGGACTCCGAGCCCGGCGCCGACGGCTAGCCGGACCGACTCCTCCGTCTGCTTCACGAGCCAGGAGAGCGTCCAGTCCTCGGTCTGGCAGCGGATCGGCGACGACCCGAGGAAGCAGTTCACCTCCACGGCGACGCCCGTCCGCTCCGCGATCCGGATGATCGGCACGATGTCCGACTCCAGCGTCCTCGCGGCGCACGCGAGCCGGATCGGGATCCGTTCCGACGACGCCGCCCGCACCAGGCGCTCGGTGTCCTTCGCGAAGGAAGGGCCGGCCCCCGGCAGCCCGATGGTGGCGGTCTCGATCCCCAGCCGGGCCATGCTCCGGAGGATGTCGAGCTTTTCGGCGAACGACGGGTGGACGACCGACGGGGACTGCAGGCCGTCCCGGAGCGTCTCGTCGACGACCTCGACGGCGCCGTGCGCGAGGCGAGGGGCCGCCCCCTCGCCGTTCCAGTCGTAGATCAGCGGCCTCATATTTTCTGCGAACGATTATCACCGATCCGTCAGAATAGGTTCGTGACACACGACACCACCCGGTCGGGACGCGGCCGCTCGTTCGCCGTCGGCCTCGACGTGCGCTTTCCGGAGGTCGACTCGTACGGTGTCGTCTGGCACGGACACTACGTCCTCTACCTGGAGGTCGCACGGAACGCCCTCTGCGCCGCGGCGGGCCTCACGCCGGCCGAGGCGCTCGCCGTCGGCTACAAGGTCCCGATCACGAAGGTCGAGCTGCAGCTGAAGAGGTCGGCGCGGCTGGACGACCGTCTGGAGGTCTCGGCCTGGCTGACTCCGCCGGAGACCGCGAAGCTGCAGATGACCTACGTCGTCCGGCGCCTCCCCGAGCGCGAGATCCTCGCCACCGGCTCCACCGAACAGGTCATCCTGAACCCGCGGGGGGAGCTCCTCCTCTCGTTCCCGACGGCCGTAAAGGTCCTGGTCGAGCGGATTCTCGCCTACCAGCGCGGCGAGCTGGAATTTCCCGCTCCCAGGATCCCCATCGGACCGAAGGTCGACTGAGGCCGTGCCCAAGCCGCCCGCGGTCCAGGAGTTCGAGGAAGAGTTCATCCAGGGGCTGAAGACCCTGTTCGAGGAGAAGATCGTCTTCAACAAGGTCCTCGGCCTCAAGATCGAGTCCGTCTCTCCCGGCCGCGCCGCCGGCTCGATCGAGATGAAGGACGACCTCGTCGGGCACTTCGCCTACCACCGGGTCCACGGCGGGGTCATCAGCGCGGGCCTCGACGCGATGGGCGGGCTGGCCGCGATGACCGCGATCGGGGCGCGCCACATGGACGACCCGCCCGACCAGCGCCTTCTCCGTTTCGGCAAGCTCGGCACCATCGATCTCCGGGTGGACTACCTGAGGCCGGCCCTGGGCGACAGGTTCAGCCTGGTCGCCGAGGTTCTGCGCCTCGGGTCGAGGGTCGCGACGACCCGGATGGAGTTCCTCGGGCCAGACCGGAAGCTCCTGGCGATCGGCGCTGCGGCATACATCGTCTCCTGACGATGTACGCCGCAGCGCCTACCGGAGCTGGCTGTCTTTCGAGAGGGGAACCCCTGCCGCGGTTCCCCTCGTCGCTACGCTCCCCTCCCTTCCGGGACCAAGTCGGGGACGCGGATCTTCTCCTTATCCGGTCCGACAGCGTTCGTCGATGACGAGGCGGGAGCCGCGAGGGGTCGGCGCGAACAGTCTTCGAGCACGTGCCGGGCACCCGTTCGGCCTCGCGCGGAGCGGTGTCGGATCAGGCGCTCGCGCTGTTTGAGGCCGAAGGCCGAGTTCGCGAGCGCCCCGCCCTGGAGGGGTAGGTCCGAAGGGCCGCAGGGGAGGCCGGCGGCGTCCGGTCTCCCCTGATCCGCTGCAGCCGGTTCCGGTGTGGCGCGCAGCGCCATCACCGGTGGCTCGCGCGCAGGATCTTCGCGACGACCCCTCGCGGCGGTTCGACGGCAGGGTCTCTCGAAGTGGCTTGGCCGGGATCTCCCTCAGCGTCTCCGGGTCGAGCTCGGCGGGCTACTTCGCCTTCGGGAAGGTCGCCACGGCTCGCGTCGGCTCGCCCGCGATCGACTTCAGGGTCAGCGACCCGCCGTGGGCCTTCACGATCCGCTCGGCGATCGGGAGGCCGAGGCCCGTGCCGGCCGGCTTGGTGGAGACGAAGGCCCGGAAGATCTCCGCGAGCTTCGACGGGTGGACGCCCGGCCCCGAGTCGGCGACGGTCAGGCGCCAGGCGTCGGCCGAGTCCTCGATCCTGACGTCGACCTCCCGCGACCGCGCCCCCTCGCTCTCGACGGCGTCGAGCGCATTCCCGACGAGGTTCAGCACCACCTGCTTCACCCGCTGGGAGTCGAGGAGGGCCCGCGCCGGGGACGCGTTCGGCGTGAAGGTGAGGCGGACGTTCCGGCGGGAAGCCTCCGGCACGAGGAAGGCCACCGCCTCCGACGCGGGCTCGTTCAGGTCGCCCGGGACCGGCGTGATCGGCGAGGGCCGGGCGTACGACAGGAAGTCCGAGAGGAGCCGCGAGAGCCGGTTCGTCTCCTGCCTCACCGCCTGGGCGAGCTCCGCGGCCGTCGCCGCCCCGACCCGGAGCTCCCCCGTGGTGGCCTCGGGCTTTCCGAGCGATTCCTCGAGCAGCTCCAGGTTCAGCCCCATCGCGTTGAGCGGGTTTCGGATCTCGTGGGCGAGACCAGCCGCCACCTCTCCCAGCTCGGCCCGTCTCTCGGCCTCGATCCTCGCCTCCTCGACCCGCTTGTTCCGCTGGAAGAGGAGGACGACCGCCACCGAGGCCGCTCCGATCCCGAGGAGCGCCACCGCCGCGGCCGCGAAGGTGCGGAGGTAGAGCGTCTTCCTGAGGCCCTCGACCCTCCCCTCGAGCTCCTTCCGCGAGAGCCCCACGCGGAGGACCCCGAAGTCGCCGATCGGCACCTCGAGGTCGTACGGGTCGCGGATCGGGACGACGGTCTCGACGCTCCGGGGAAGGGTCTCCAGGGCCTCGCCGGGGTTGACGGGGACGACCGTCCGCCCTTCCGGCGACAGCGCGTCCTTCTGCGGGGCCTGCAGCGAGCTCTTGAACTGGTAGACGACCCGGCCCTCCTTGTCGAGGACCCGGACCTCGCTCAGCACCTTCCGCTCGGAGAGCGTGTTCCCCACGAACCGGTCGATCTCCGTCTGGCGCGTCGTGAGCGAGTAGAGGTCCCCGCTGGAACGCTCGGCGAAGCCCCGGGCGATCCTCTCCGCGTCCAGCTTCGAGTCGACCAGCGCCCCGTCCATCATCTCCTTGCTGAGGGTGCGGAAAAGCAGGTGCCCGAAGAGGAAGAGGGCCCCCACCGTCAGGAAGCCGAAGAGGATCAGCGCTGCCGTGAGGGTCCGCCCGAAGGCGCGGGAGGTCAGGTCGGCCATCGGGAGGAGTTTAGCGACTCCGCCACTTCGCGCTATCCTCCGCGGCGTGCGGAAAGAAGTCGCGTTCCTCCTGAAGTTCGGCGCGCTGCTCGCGCTGTTCTTCCTGGCCGTCGCCCCGAAGCCGATGAACGACCTCCTCGTCGAGCCGTTCACGGCGGGGGTGGCACGGCTCGGGGGCCTCTCCGCGCGCCTGTTCGGCGAGCACACCGTGATGGCCGGGACGACGATCACGTCCCCCCGCTTCTCCGTGAACATCCGGAACGGCTGCAACGGCCTCGAGACGATCTTCATCTTCGCCGCCGCCGTGCTCGCGTTTCCGGCCCCCTGGAAGGCGCGCCTCCTCGGGCTCGCCGCCGGCTTCGTCGCGATCCAGATCGTCAACCTGGTCCGGATCGTCTCGCTCTTCTACATCGGAATTCACTACCCCAAGATCTTCGAGGAGTCGCACACCGTCTTCTGGCAGGTCGGCGTGATCCTGTCGGGGGTCATCTTCTGGATCATCTGGGCTGACCGCTTTGCTCTCCCGCCTCGATCCGACCGCAAGACGGCTCGTCCTTAGGCTCCCGCTCGGGGCCGCCGGAGCGTTGCTCCTTTGGTTCCTGGGCCTGGCGTCTTGGTGGGGGCAGTCGGTCATCGCCGTCTCGGAGACGCTGATCCGGGCCGTCGAGCGCCCTTCCGCCACCTTCGTCGAGTGGCAGTCGACCCGGGCCGTCAGCTTCCGCAGGAGCGATTTCGCGAGCCGTTCCGGGCAGCCCGCCTTCGACCCGGCGGCGATCACCGCGAACCTCGCCCTGCTTCTCGCGCTCTGGAGCGCCACGCCCGGCGCCACCTCCGGAAAGCTCGCGCGCCGGGGCCTGGCTTGCGCCGCCATCCTGTTCGCCTCCCACGTCCTCCACGTGATCCTCACCGTGGAGGCCACCTGGGCCACGAGCCTCGGCGCCTGGAGCGAGTGGTACTACCCCCGGTGGCAGCGCGAGATCTTCGCGACCGGCAGGTACTTCTTCGACATCGTCCTGAAGTACGCGCTGCCGTTCGCGCTCTGGGGGTTCTTCCTCGCGGTCCCGGCCTTTCGCGCGAGCGAGGCGGCCGCGGAGGAAGGGGAAAGCGCCCCCTCCCCCGCCAGGAAGCGGAAGAAGAGGCGCTAGGCGGAGTCAGGGCCCGAAGAAAGGCCGGGCTCCGGAGCCGCTCCGGTCACGGCCCCAGCGGGAGGGGTAGCGCCGAAGGCGCGCAGGGGAAAGCCGGCCGCGCCGGGTTCCCCTGTTCAATGAAAGCTATCTCGGGCGAGTAGGAAGGGCGCGGGGCGCTCTTCCTACTCGCCCGCCCGCTTGAGGTACCGGAAGTCCTTGATGTCGTACATTTTCAACTTGGCGATCAGGCTGCCGCGCGAGATGTTCAGGAGCCGGGCCCCGAGGGACTGGTTTCCGCGCACCTTCCTCATGACCCGCTCGATGACCTGCCTCTCGACCTTCTCGACAATCTCCTTGAGGTCCTCGCTCTCGGCCAGGGCCAGTTCCACCCTCTCCTCGCGGAACTTCGCGTCGAGGTCGGGAAGCCCGACGTCCCCCCCTTCCGACTGAGCGGCCAGACGCCGGACTTCGTTCTCGAGCTCGCGGACGTTCCCGGGGTAGGTGTAGTTGAGGAGGGCGTTCATCGCCTCCACGTCGAAACGAGCCGCGAAGGGCCCGCCGTGCCGCTGGGCGAAGGCGTCGATGAGCGCGGGGAGGTCCTCCTTGCGGTCCTTCAAGGGTGCGAGACGCAGGGAGAGCGACGAGAGCCGGAAGTAGAGGTCGTCCCGGAACCCCCCTTCCTCGACCGTCCGGCTGAGCGGCCGGCTCGAGGTGGCGATGACGCGGATGTCCAGGGGGACCGACCGGCCCGTCGAGGCCACGACCTCGCGCGCCTCCAGAAGCCGGTAGACGAGAGCCTGGGTCGCGGGCGGGAGGTCGCCCACCTCCTCGATCACCAGCGTTCCGCCATCCGCCTCGAACAGGCGCCCGGCCCGCCTCCGGCGCTCCCCCGGCGCGCCGGAGCCGAGGAGGTCCTCCTCGAGCGCCAGGGCGGTCGACGCCGTCGCGGCGATCCGGACGAGGGGGCGCGGCCGCCTGGGCGAGAGGGCGTGGAGGATGTCGGCGACGAGGGATTTCCCCGTGCCGACCTCTCCGACGAGGAGCACCGGCGCGCGCGCCGCCGCCACCCTCTGGAGAGAGGTCCTGAGGTTCTGCATCGCGAGCGAGCTGCCGATGAGCATCGAGAGCGGGTCTTCCACGGCGCCCACCGACGGGACGGGCGGGAGCGCCGTACCCCGCTCGCCGAACGGCGGCTCCGAGCGCTCGGCGTGGATGAACCCCACGGCGGCGGCGAACTGGATCAGGACGTCGCCGATGCCGGGAGCCGTGGCGACCTCGAGCGGCACCATCAGCAGTCCGACCGCCTCGGCCCCGGGGCGAAAGACCGGAAAGAGGCGGATCCGGCTTCCCGCCTCGAAGACGTCGACCGGGCCCGCCTTCTCCAGGACCTCGGCGATGGTCCGCCGCGAGGGCCTTGGAATGGATCCTTTCCAGATCGCGGCGACCGCCTCTCCGGCAGCGTGGTCGTCAGCCGACAGGAAGGCGATGCTGTGGATCGGGGAGGTCCCCGCGAGGTACGAGGCGATCTCCTGCAGGCGCTCGTCCAGGGGAGACGGGCGGCGGAGCCGAGCGTAGATCTCTCCCCACAGGTCGGCCAGACGGAGCGGACCCGCCGCCGCCATCGTCCCGGAGTCGGAGGGCCGCCGGAGCGCCGGATACTGTTCGGCCGGAGTGTCCATCCTGGGGCGGCGCTCGGCGGTGTACCGGGCCGGGGCAGGCGCCTGGGCAGCGGGCGCGGGCGCCGGCTGAGGGGGCTGCGGAGGCATCGAGAGAGCGGCCGAGGCGACCGAGAACGCGTCACGCCCCCCCCGGGCCGGCGGCGCGGACATCCGGTTCGGGTTCGGCGGCGGGCCGTTGAGGAGCGTGATGCTCGCCTCGCCGATGTTGATCCGGTCGCCGGCCGAGAGCGACGCGCTCTTGATGACCGACCCGTTCAGCGTCACGTCGGATCCCGGGGCCGTCCCCAGGACGTCGAGGCGGAGCTCCTCGCCGACGACGGAGATCCGGGCGTGCCGTCCCAGGATGCCCCGGGCGCGCACGACCAGGTCATTCCCGGATGACGCACCAATGTGTATGACATCCCGATGGACTTTTCGGACCTCGGATTCTCCACCGGGCTTGCGGATTTCGAAGCTGAGCATGGTGTGACTCCTAAACGTGGGCCCCTACGGATACTTCGACCGCACAGACTCTATCACCGGCGGACGCCCATGTGTACGGTCGGCGTTCACCATAATCCGTCCACCGACTAGAATCGGCTCCGGGGGACTCCAAGTGCCAGGGTTGTTCATCGACTCGGCTCCGTTCCGGACGCGCCACGACGCCGCGCTCGCGCGCATCCTGGAGATGCTCCGCGCCGCCGTCGACCCGGACGCGGTCGAGCTCCTCTTCGTCTTCCACCCGGAAGGGCGTCACTACCGCCGGCGGTTCCTCGGAAAACACACCTCCGGGGCACGGCCTCTCCGCTCCGCGCCCGCGCCTCCCGACCCTTCGGCGCTCTCGGTCGCCTTCTCGGCGCCCGAGCTCGTCGAAGGGGACCTCCGCCTTCACCGGAGGAGGCGGAGGCCCTGGACAGGCGCCGAGCGGATGCGGTTCGACCTGCTCCGCCCCTTCGTCGCCCAGACCCTCGAGCAGGCCGCCAGGAACGAGATCGATCGGACCGCGCGCTGCCGGCTCCTCGCCGCCCTCGAGAGAACCGACTCGCCGATGCTGATCCTGGACGGCTCCGGGACGATCCTGTTCGCCAACGAGGCCGCCGACTCCCTTCTCTCGCGGCAGACGGAGGAGGGGCTGGCCGTCCTCGCCGGCGACCGGGGCACCATGCCGCTCCTCTCCCACCTGATCCGGCTCGCGGCCGGCTGCTCCACGGAGTGCCGGGCCCGGATGGCGCTTTCCAACGGCCGCTCCCTCGAGGCGCGCCTCGTCGCCGTCGAGGAGGGCGGAGCGCCGCCTGCCCAGGTCCGCGTCATCACGCTCCTCGAGCGCGCGCCGATCGTCCTCGACGACATCCGTCCCCTTCTGAGCGCCCGCGGGGTCTCCGAACGAGAGGCGGAGGTGATCGGGGGAGTCCTCCGCGGCCTCAGGAACGCCCAGATCGCCAGCGAGCTCTTCATCAGCGAGTACACCGTGAAGGACCACCTCAAGCACGTCTTCGCGAAGCTCGGCGTCTCCTCGCGCGGCGGCCTGATCCGCGCCATGTACGCCTCGCCTTCCTGAAACCGGACGCTCTTTCCGTCCCCCTGTCGCTCTCGCGGCGGTCGTGCTAGCGTCCGCCCCCTACCGCCGCCATGTTCCGACTCAAGCGACTCGAGATCCTCGGCTTCAAATCGTTCGTCGACAGGACCTCGCTCACCCTCCCCGGCCGCATCACCGCCATCGTCGGTCCCAACGGTTCGGGCAAGTCCAACATCGTCGACTCGGTCCAGTGGGTCCTCGGCGAGCAGTCGGCGCGCGTGCTCCGCGGCAACACCATGGAGGACGTGATCTTCAACGGATCGGCCCGCCGGCGCCCGCTGGGGATGGCCGAGGTGTCGCTCACGCTGGAATCGCGCGGCGGCGTCCACTGGGCCGAGACCGGCGGCGAGGTGACGATCACCCGGCGCGTCACCCGGGACGGCGAGAGCGACTACATCCTCAACGGCAAGAAGGCGCGGCTGAAGGACGTCCAGGACCTCCTCCTCGGGACGGGCCTCGGCGTCCGCGCTTACTCCATCATCGAGCAGCAGAAGATCGACCTCATCCTGTCGACGAAGCCGCAGGACAGGCGCCGCCTCATCGAGGAGGCCGCCGGGATCTCCAAGTACAAGATGAGGAAGAGGCAGGCCGAGGTGAAGCTCGAGGAGACGAGAGCGAACCTCCTCCGCCTGTCGGATCTCGTCTCGGAGGTGGAGCGGACCTGCACCTCGCTCAAGCGGCAGGCCTCGCGGGCGGCGAGGTGGAAGGAGCAGGCGGACGTCCTCGCGGTCCTCAAGAAGACCCTCGCCCGGCTCCGGGCCGACCGCCTTCACTCGACGCTGGCCGCCGCCGAGGGCGCCCTCGCCGACCTCTCGTCGGCCGAGGCCGAGGCCCTCTCGTCGGCCGGGAGCCTGGACGCCGTCCTCGAGGAGTCGCGGCGGGTGGCCGACGACGACGACCGGCTCCGGCGAGAGCTGGGCGACCTGCTCGCGAGGGCCCGGGAGGAGCTCCTCTCGGCCGAGTCGGCGGTCGCGAGCGCCGCCCGGGAGGCCGAGGAGGCCGACGCCCGGACCGAGCTGCTCGACGCCCAGCGAAAGGAAGCCGAGGCCGACCACCTCCGGTCGGCCGAGGAAGCCGGGCGCGCCGACCGCTCGCGCGAGGAGGTCGAGACCGGGCTCTCCGGCGCGGAGGAGACGGCCCGGACGACCTCCGCGGAGCTGGCCATGGCCGCCCGCCGCGAGGACGACCTCTCCGCGAGGAGGGAGTCGGCCCGGCGCGAGATCCTGACCGCCGGCGCGCGCGCGGCCGAGGCGACCAACCGGGAGCGCGAGGCGTCTCTCCTGGTCGACCGCCTCACCTTCGCGCTCTCCAAGCTCGAGGAGCGGCAGGAGCAGACCGGCAAGGCGCTGACCGTCCGCCGCGCCGCGACCGAGGAGGCCGTGGCCGCCGAGAGCGCCGCGGCCCGCTCGCTCGAGGAGTGTCGCCAGCGGCTGGAGGCCACCGGCCTCGACCGGAAGGGGGCGGAAGAGCGCCTCAGGAGCCTCAACGACGAGAGGGAGGGGGCCCAGACCCGCTTCCACGCCCTCGACCGCCAGATGGCCTCCCTCGAGGCGACCCTCGCCCTCCGGGAGACGGGCGGGGAGTCGGCCCGCAAGGCGCTGGAGGCCTCCGGCATCTCCCCGCGCGGCGTCCTGGGAGACCACTTCGAGCCGACCGAAGGATTCGAGACCGCGCTCGACGCGGCGCTGGGCGGCGCCCTCGAGGCGCCCGTCCTGGGAACCCGCCTCGCGCTCGACGCCGCCCTCCAGGCGGTCCGGAACGGCGGCACCGGGACCGCCCGGTTCGTCCACCCGATCCCCGACACGCCGTTTCCCCTGAAGCCGCACGACGACCGGGTCCTCGGCGTCTCCCGGGAGCTCCTCGCCGCGAGGGCGGGGGGAGAGGACCTGGCCGGGGCCCTCCCCGACGCCATCGTCGTCTCCTCTCTCGACGAGGCCCTCGCCCTGGCCGCGCTCCACCCCGAGCGGACCGTCGTGACGCGGGACGGCATCGTCGTCCGCGGCTCGATCGTCGAGGCGGCGGGAACGGAGGTCCCCGGGGAGGGGCTCTTCACGGTCCGGCGCGACCTGAAGCGGCTCGTCTCCGAGCGAGGGACGCTGGGCGACCGCCTCACGCTCCTGGAGGGCGAGATCTCCGGCACCACGAGCCGCGCCGGGGAGCTCTCCCGCACCCTCGAGCAGGAGTTCGCCTCGGCCCGCAAGGCGGAGCGCGACCACTCCGAGGCGCAGGCCCGGCTCGCCGCGGCCAGGAGCGAGGAGCAGCGGACCCAGCGGGAGATCATGGTCCTCGGCGAGGAGGAGACGAACGTCCGCACCGACCTCGTCCGCGCGACGGAGACCCGGTCGGAGGCCGCCAGGCTCTACGCCCAGAGGAGCCAGGAGGCCCAGGAGGTCGAGCAGTCGATCACCTCGCTGGAGGAGGAGGCCGCCACCCTCCGCGCCGCGCGCCTCGCCGCCGCCGAAGGGGACGCCGCCGCCCGCAGCGCGCGCGACCTCCTCGCCGAGCGGCGCCGCTCTGCCGCCGCCGCCCACGAGACGCACCGGAGCCGGGCCGAGTCGGCCGCCCGGAAGCTCTCCGAGATCGCCGACGCCCTCCTGGAGGTCGGCGACCGGAAGCGGCAGGCGGGGATCGCGGGCGAGGAGGCGGGGATGCGGCGCGCGGCCTCCGTGGAAGCGGTGCGGCTGGCCCAGGACCGGCGGGCCGCGGCCGACCAGGCGGCGGAGGAGCGCCACCGGATTCTGGACGAGACGGCCCGTCAGGCGCACGAGGCGCGCGAGCGTCTCGACGCGATCCGGCGCGCCCGCTTCGACGCCGAGCTGGTCCTGGAGCGGAAGAAGGCCGACCGCGATCACCTGCTCGAGAGCTGCCGGAACGACTTCGGCTGCTCCCCGGAGGAGCTTCCGGAAGTCCCCGCGGGCGAGGGCGGCGCCCTCCCGGACGAGGAGGAGACGGCCGCGGAGACGACGCGGATGACGCTCGCCCTCGAGAAGCTCGGCCCCGTGAACCACGCGGCGCTGGAGGAGTACGACGTCGAGTCGAAGCGGCTGCAGGAGATGTCGACGCAGAAGCTCGACCTGGAGAAGTCGCTCGAGCAGATCCTCGAGACGATCCGGACGATCAACATCACCTCGTCCGAACGGTTCCAGACCGCCTTCGTCGCCATCAACGCCAACTTCGGCAAGGTCTTCCAGCGACTCTTCCGGGGCGGCAGCGCCTCGATGCAGCTCCTGGACGAGAACGACCCGCTCGACTCCGGCCTCGAGATCATGGCCCAGCCTCCGGGCAAGCGAAACCAGACCATCGGCCTCCTCTCGGGCGGCGAAAAGGCCCTGACGGCCGTGGCCCTCCTCGTCGCGATCTTCCAGTACAGGCCGTCCCCGTTCTGCATCCTCGACGAGGTCGACGCCCCGCTCGACGAGGCGAACATCGACCGCTTCACGTCGCTCCTGCAGGAGCTCTCCGAGGAGACGCAGTTCGTCCTGATCACCCACTCGAAGAGGACGATGGAGTCGGCCCAGGCCCTCTACGGCGTGACGCAGGAGGAGCCCGGAGTCTCCAAGATCGTCTCGGTACGGTTCGACTGAGGCGCTTCGCGCCTACCGGAGCTGGCTGACATCAAGAGGGGAACCCCTGAGGCGCTTCGCGCCTACCGGAGCTGGCTGACATCAAGAGGGGAACCCCTTCCGCGGTTCCCCTCGTCGCTGCGCTCCCCTCCCTTCCGGGACCAGGTCGGGGACGAGGATCTTCTCCTTCTCCGGTCCTATAGCGTTCGTCAACAGAGAGGCGGGAGCCGCGGGGGTGCGCCGAGAAGGCTTCGAGCACGGTCCGGGACCCGTTCGGCCTGGCGCGGAGTGAAGGCGGATCGGGACGCTCGCGTTGTCCGAGGCCGAAGGCCGAGTTCGC
>CAIMWE010000182.1 GCA_903845115.1 uncultured Acidobacteriota bacterium
AGCGCTTCGCAATGGCCGTGCCACGGCGGTACCGCGGCACGAGACGCTCCAAGTACACCGTTCCCCAAATACGGTTACGTCACCGTCCTTGTGGAGCGGGGTACTAGGCGGGGCCGGCGCCGGTCTCTTTGTATGTTCTATAGCGGGGCTTTGTATTCCCTGGACCTCGGAGGGCCATTCGTGGCCGCATCCTTACCGTTACGGCCTCTGGCGCATGGCACTCCGCTTGCGCGTCGGATCGCGGAGGTCGGCCATGCTGAAGAACATCTGCAGATCAATCGCCTCGGCGGCATTCGTCCTCGCGTCGATGCCGGCGGCGGCGCAGGGAGGGATGCGCGTCGAGATACCGCTCCCCGGGATCGAGATCCACGTCGGACACAGCGCTCCGCCGAGGATGCGGAGCGAGACGAGGCCGCCCCGCCCGGGCAAGGAATACGTGTGGGCCGGGGGCTCCTGGAACTGGCACGGCAACGCCTGGGACTGGGCCCCCGGCCGCTGGGATCGCCCCAACGATCACGGCGCTCACTGGGTGCAGGCCAGGTACGTGCAGGAAGGCTCCTCCTGGCGTCACGAGCCGTCCCACTGGTCGAACCAGCACATGGTCGAGGGCGACGACTACAAGCGCTGGAAGTCGGAGGACCACTCGAACAAGGGCCACGACAAGGGCCACGACAACGGTCGCGACAAGGGCCACGACAACGGAAAAGGCCACTGAAGACCGGCCAACGGTTCGGGGAGATGAAGACGGCCGCGCGGACACTCTCCGCGCGGCGTTCTCGTCGATGGCGACAGGAGGCAAGCTGATGGTTCCCGGGAGTGAGAGCCGCACGCCTCCCGCCGCGAGAGCCTGGCGCGCTCTTTCTGCGGACGAGGCGCCCGGGCGGCAGGGCGAGGTGGCGGGAGAGGGTCTTCGGGTGGTCGAGCTGGGCGCCCGGACGGAACTCTGACCGTCACGCCGTCGTTCTGCACCGGCGGGGGAGCCGGCCAGGGCGGCTCCAGCGGGCGGCCAGCCTCCGGATGACCCTCAGGCCTAGAGGCGGGCGAGGATCGCGGACAGCTCGGCGACGTGGCGGCGTTGACGCGGGATCAGCTCGAGCGCTACGAGCTCCTGCGCGTCCCCGTCGAGGGTCCCGTGCGCGGCCTCGTACATCCTCAGGCCCGCTTCCTCTCCGTCCAGGAGCTCGCGGATCGAAGCCGTGTCGTGCAGCAGCGCGAACGCCCCGGAGGTCGCCGCCACGCTCGAGGGGATGCCGCCCAGCTGCCGGACGGCGACCTGGAGCGCCGCCACCGTCCTCTGGTGCTCCGACGCGAAGCGGCGGATCTCCGCTCCGTCCGAGGCCGCGCGGCCGTCGGAGGATCGAAGAGCGCGCTGGTAGGCGTTCACCGCGGCGAGCTCTCCCTGCAGGAGTCCGTTGAGTCTGTTCATCGGTCTGGCCGCCAGAGCGGGAGGTTCACGTTGGCTTCCATTCCGTCTCCTAGAAGAGATCGGGGAGGTTTTCCGGCAAGCTCATGTGATCCTTCCTGCGCAACGGAAAGCACGAGCCGTGCCACGAAGAACGTGCGCTGCGGGCCTCGGGCTCCCGCCCTCCGGGTTGACGTCGGCGCCCGCCGGACCGATCCTTGCATGCGAGAACGGTCCGTGGACGAGACTCTTCCTCCCGATCCTCCCGTCGGAGTCGCCGGCGCCCTGTTGACGCTCCGCCACGCCCTGGCCGACCCTCTCTCGGCCGCGGGGCTGAAGCTCGAGCTCCTCGACCGCCGGCTGGCGGCGGTCTCCCCCGAGGGCCCGGCGCTGGCGGATCGGGTCCGCGGCGCGAAGGGGGACCTGGCCGCCGCGGGGCGGCTCATCGATCTCCTGCCGCGTCTCGCGAGCATCGCGGACGAGGCCCCGGCGGAAGCCTCGATCGGCGATCTCTGCCGGGTGGCCGGGATCCGGCTCGAGGAGAACGAGGCGTCCCGCTCGGGCCTGTTGCTGAGGCGGCTGGCGTCTCTGGACGCGTTGCGGTTCCTGGCGGGGCTGCTGCGGTCGCGGGATCCCGAGGGGACCCCGCCCCGGGCGCGGGCGGAAGCGGCTCCGGAGAGAGTGTCCCTCCGGATGGAGGCGCCGGATGGTTGCGAGGAGACGCGCCTCGACCGGCTCTTCGCGCTGCCCCGCGACGGGGAGCGGAGCGAGGAGCTCTTCCTCGCGCGCGCCGGAGTCGAATCAGACGGGGGCCGGCTCGAGGTCGTCGAGCGGGAGGGCCGGCTCGTCGCCCTTCTCTCCTGGCCCCGCGCGGCGAAGCAGGGGAAAGCAGGGGAGCCGGCGTGAAGGTCCTCGTCGTCGAGGACGAGCAGGGGGCGCGCGAGGCGCTGGTCGAGCTGGTGAAGGAGCTGGGGTACGAAGCCTCGGCCGCGGGCTCGGTGGCCGAGGCCGGGGCGGCGCTGGCCCGGCTCTCGCCGGACGTCTGCGTCACCGACCTCGGCCTTCCCGACGGCGACGGGCTCGACGTGGTGCGCGCGGCGAAGAGCGCGGGCCGCGACTGCGCCGTCGTCGTCCTCACCGGAAAGGGGTCTGTCCGGGCGGCGGTCGAGGCGATGAAGGCCGGCGCCCACGACTTCCTCCTGAAGCCCCTCAAGCCCTCCCAGCTGGCCGCGGCGCTCGCGCACCTCGCCGGCCGGCAGGAGGACGCACGGGGCCTCGTCCTCTCCGCGCTCCCCGACCCGGCCGTGGCGGGGGGCCTGGCCGGGATGGTCGGCCGCTCCGCCCCGATGCTGGAGGTCTTCCGCCTCCTCACGCGGGTCGCCCGCTCGAACGCGCCCGTGATGATGACCGGCGAGAGCGGCACCGGCAAGGAGGTGGCGGCCTCCACCGTTCACCTCCTG
>CAIMWE010000183.1 GCA_903845115.1 uncultured Acidobacteriota bacterium
CCCTCTCCACGGTTCGCTCTCTCTCGTCCAGATCCGGTTTGATCCCAGGCTCTCCTGGTCGATTCATTCATCGACATCCGCTCCCCTGTTGCCGGGCCGCTCTCCCTGACGCATCGCGTCGAGGCCGACGCCTCAAGCCCCCTGGCTGCCGCGCAGCTTCTCGAGGTCGATCATCTGCTCGATCGTCCGGAGGGTCAGCTCGGACTTCTCCATCTCCCGGAGGGGCGCCCACTGGCGGCGCAGCTCCTTCGAGAGGGGCTCGGGAAGCGTCCGGAGCCACCCCTCGATCCGGAGGTCGACGAACTCGCGCTTCTCCTCGATCGTCAGCTCGCGCGCCAGGATGAGGCGAGCCGCCTCCTCGAAATCGACGACGGTCTGCAGGACGGTCCACCGGTCGCCCGGCTTCTCGGCGCAGAGGGCCGCGAAGGCGCCGCTCGACGTCTCGCGGATCAGCTCCTCCTCGCGCGTCGTCCGGCTCTCGTGCTCCTTCGTCTCGTCCCAGCTGTCCGAATCCTCGGCCATGTACCGGAGGTAGAGCATGGCGAAGAGGCAGGTCGGCTCGACCAGCTCCTCGCGCACCCGGACGTCGGCCCAGAGCGCGGCCGCAGCCCTCAGGCACCGCTTCGCGGTCACCTCCGCCAGCTTCTTCCCGAAGACGAGCGCGACCGACTCCTTGACGAAGAACGGCAGCTCGCTCGCGATGATCTCCCGGTATCCCGGCACCTGCCGGTCCAGGAGGACCGCCGCCCGCTTGTCGAGCGCGGCCAGGTCGCTCACCACCGCCGGCAGGCCCAGCGTCGTGCAGCCGAGGTTGTAGTTGATCGCCCGCGGGAGGGTGACCCCTTCCGGCCAGGCGTCGCGCAGGTCGCGGTTGTCGGGCAGCGTCTTCCCGCCGCCCCACTCCTCGGGGTACTCGGGGATCGACCGGCCGTAGTTGACCGAGCCGGTCGCCCGGATGCGGACGCGGGTCTGCGGGACGAGCCCGCTGAACGGCGCCAGGAGCGGCGCGATCCGGAGAAGCGTCTCGGTGTGGGCCTTCACGCCCGCCTCGAGGAGCTTCATCAGCGCCTCGCGGTCGGCGATCGAGACGGCCGGCGCCGGCTTCTTCGCGGCGACCTCGCCCCGGAGCTTCGCGGCCAGCCGCATCGCCTCCAGCGGCGCGTCGGCGCGGATCCCCTGCATCGTCACGCCGTCGGCGCGCGAGAACTGCGCGATGACCCCCTCGTGCTCCGGGTCGAGCCCGCCCCGGAACCCGGCGCGGCCCGCCCCGATCAGGAACGTCACCGAGGGGGCCGGCTCGCCCATCTTCCGCGCCCTCTCCGCCAGGCGGCGCTCCGCCTCCTCGCGCGCGGCGATCGTCAGCGTGTACGCCACGTCGGTCGCGATCTTCCCGCTCTGCTCGGCGGTGTCCGACATCGCGACGAAGACGCGGACCACGGCCTCTTCGCTATCGAAGCGGGTCCGGAAGCTCTCGGGCTTCGGGAGGTCCGCGGCTCCGCGGCTCCGCTCCAGCGCCTCGTAGTAGGCCTCCAGGAGGTCCGCCACGTGCGACAGCGCCCCGACGTTCTCCACCAGCGGGACCAGGCGGACCCGGGCCACCTTCGCCGACATCTCGGCGCGCCGGGCCGCCGGGATCCGCTTCGAGAGGAACGCGTCGATCCGCTCGGGCATCCCCTGGAACAGCCCCTCGATCGCCTGGTAGTAGAGCGTGCCGATCTTCGTCACCGCCCCCAGCTCCACTCCGGAGTTCACCTGCGGGATCGAGACCTCGTAGATCGCGTTCTGCTTCGGCGTGATCCCGACCTTCTCGCACGCGAGGAGGAAGAGGAAGTTCGCCCGGGCGACCGACGCCAGGATCTTCGAGATCTTCTCCTCGTCCTGCTCGATCCAGGGGTTCGGGACGCGGAAGAGGAGGTGCCGGTCCTCGCCCGGGACGATGCCGTGCCGCAGGAGCGCCAGGACCACCTTCTCCGGAACGTCGACCCACTCCGGGCTGATCTGCCGTCCCTCGTAGTCGAGGAGGACCTCGCTGCACGGCCCGAGGAGGTCGGTCACCGACTCCTCGAACTCGAGGCGGGCCTCGACCAGGGGATTCCACTCGATGTATTCCAGCGCGCGGTCGGCCCGCTCGGGCCCGGTGCCGGCCGAGGCGATCGCCCTGGCCAGCTGCTCCGCGCGGTGAGCCGTCGAGTCGGGGTGCTTCGTCCCGGTCAGCCGCAGCGCCTCGTGGCGCGGGTTCTCCAGGAACCTCCGGCGGGCCTCCTTGAACGCCTTCGGGTCGAGGCCGTCGAGAGCCTCGTAGCCCTCCTCGGTGCAGGTGGTCTCCCAGACCCTCGACTCGATCGACCGGGGCTCGCCCGGGGTGCTGGCGCTCGAGCCGGCCCTCCCGTGGCTCTCGATCCGGCTCTTCACGCGGTCCATGAAGACTGCCAGCTCCTTCACGTCCTTGGAGCCGTACGACAGGCGCTGCCACGTCCCGTAGCGCGCCTCGTCGGTCCCCGCGAACGCAGCGAACGGGATGCCGCCCACCGCGCCCCCGAGGAGGAACTCGAAGGCGTCGACGGAGTTCCTCACCACCGCCCGCTCCTTCACGCCGTTCCGGAGGCGGTCGAACGACTCCCCCACCAGCCCCGGGAACGCGAGGGGAGCGTAGAACGTCCCGCCGAAGTCGGTCCGCTCGACGCCGAGGTGCGCGATCCGGTCGCTCGCCTCGAGCATGTAGTCGCGCCGTTCGCGCATGTAGGGCGACGGCCTGCGAATGGCGGCCAGCGGGCTCTGGAGCGCGGCCAGCGCCCAGTCCTGCGCGAGGGTCGACGGCGTGGCGACGAGCCAGGCGGAGAGGTTGGCCAGGATCTCCCGGGCCCGGACGCCGTTGCTCCGGATCTGGTCCGACAGCACCATCCAGCAAGCGCGGGCGCCGGTCGACGCCCCGAACATGTCCATCTTCGACAAGCCCGACAGCGTCACGACCCACTCCCGCCACTCCGGGTTCGCGAAGGCCGGGTTGACGAACGAGTCGACGTAGTCCAGCCGCTGGTAGACCGAGTCGTACAGCACGTACGCCCGGTGCTTCACCGCCACGCGGACCAGCTCCTCCACGAGCGCCCGCGGGTAGACGCGGCCGGTCGGGTTGTGCGGGTTGTTGACGATGACCGAGGAGACCCCCCCCTTCGATAGGAGGCGGTCCAGCTCCACCGGGTCCGGAAGGAACTCGGGCGGACTGGTCGGCAGCTCGATCAGCCGTTTCCCGGCCCGCTCCACGAACCAGTCGTATTCCCAGCTGGGACGCGGGACGACGACCGCCGACCCGTCCGCCCCCAGGACCTCGAGCGCCATGGCCAGGCCCGACCGGGTCCCCGGCGTGAAGAGGACCTCGTCGGGCAGGAACCGGACGTCCGACGACGGGTAGTCCAGGAGCCCGTCGCGGTTGAAGAACTCCACGATCTCGCCGCGCACGTCCATCCGGCCGACGGCCGACCCGTAGCTGTGGACGGTGTTCCGCGTGATCCGCTGGGCGGCCCGTACGACTTCGGGGTGAGGCGCGAAGTCGGCGTTCTTGTAGTCGCCCTGCGTCAGGTCGAGGGCGCCTTCCTGCTGCACCCTTCGCGCGAAGGCGCGGACCAGGGGCTCGGGGGTCGAAAGAGCCCGGACCGAGAGGTTCTGGACGGGCGCGGCCGCCCTCCGGGGCTTCTCAACCAAGTCTTTAGTGCTCAATGACTTGCCCTCCATTGCTCGACCATGTCCCCCGGCCTCCGGCTGCCCTCTAGAGAGCCGGATCGTGGCACCGGCCCGACCGGTCGGCGCGAATTGTGACACGCAGGGCGGGACGGGGTGAAATCGCCGTCCGGCCGGCCCCCCGCTGCCGACTGGCTCATGATGGACGCCATGACGCCCACCTCCCGCCGACTGCATTCCCGCCGGAGATCGACGGCCCTCGCGATCCTCGTGGCGGGCTTCGGAAGCGCGCTCCTGATCTACCTCACCGCGGCGCCCGTTCCGGGCAACCCCCTCGGCTCACGGCCCGAGGACTCCAAGCAGTACCTCCGGGACATGGAGCTCTACGGCGGAAAAGCCAACATCGTCGCCAGCGGCCTCCGGCAGTGGTTCGAGAGCCTCCTGCACGGCCCGCGCCTCGCCATGACGGTGGCCTGCCTGACGCTCCTGGCCGCCCTCTTCTACCTGATCTCCACCACGCCTCTGCCTCCGCCGGACGACCAGCCTCCCCGGCAACCCGGGCCGGGCCACGAGAAGTCGTAGGGGAAGGGAAGCTCAGCGGCCGCGGGTCTGCACGACGACCGCCGAGACCTGGTCGATCCGGATCAGGGCGTCGTAGAACTCCCGGCCGCCGATCTCGGAGAGGTACACCAGCTCCTTCCCGACCTTCTGGACCTTCCCGGAGAGCTCGTCCCCGCTGCCCGCGAGGCGGATCTTCACGGCCCGCCCCTCTAGGCGTTTCAGGACCGACGCCACGCCGTCCCCCTCGTCGAGGCGCACGGCCTTGTCCGCCGCGGCCGCCTTCTCCTGCGCCGCCGCCGGTGTCGCCGCGACCAGCAGGGCTCCCGAGGCCACCATCGCCGCCAGGGCGGCTCTTCCACGCGTCAGGTTCATGCTCGACGTCTCCTTCGACCGGTTCGTTCG